>NZ_VDMO01000021.1 GCF_006335125.1 Deinococcus radiopugnans ATCC 19172 | reverse complement strand
CGACGCTCGACGGCGCAGGTACTGGCTTCAAAGAGGCTCCAGAAATCTTCAGCGGAATGCTGGAGGGGTTGGGTAAAAGCAGACTGTTTGATCCTTTTACTGTAAACGATTTATTCGGAGTCCGTATAAGGAACTGCAACACAACATCGCGCCACGGCCCGGGCGGGAGATGACGCCACTTCAGCCCCCGTGGAGACGGCCCCTATTATCTCGGCTTGCCGAACAGCCGGGGAAAGCGGCCTGCCGGTTCGGGGGCGCTGGCCGGAGCGATGCTGGTCTCGAACTCGCGGACGGCGGCCAGCAGGTATTCCGGCACACCAGCTCGGGACAGCTGCTCGGCGTTCATCCATTCGGCGCCCAGCAGTTCGTCCGCACGGGGATTGAGGATGCCCGAGCAGTACTCGCTGCCGAAGATCAGGTTGAGCCGGGCCTCCCCGGCGCCGCTCTGGACCCCCCGCCCCGCGTGGGACCCCACCAGACGCAACTCGGCCACCGCGATGCCGGCCTGCGTCAGCAGCGCACGCCGCAACTGGGATTCCACGACGTTGCTGCCGCTGTTCGAGTCGAGGATCAGCCCCGGCAGGCTGTGCAGCCCGCCGGGCAACAGGGGCACGCGCGGGCGCACCAGCAGGTAGGTGTCGCGCTGCCGCACCAGGACGAAAACGCCGACCTGATAGGCAAGGACCGAAGACGGGGGTTCACTGGTGGGCATGGACACGGGTATCGGGACTCCTGAAAGGAAGATGGGGGGCCGTTCGCTGGTGATTGTAGTGAAGCAAGGGCCTCCCAGCCTAACCCAGCCGCCGCCACAGCCCAACACGATTTGCCGTGAACGCCTCCTGCACGGCGTAAGTCGCGGCCCCAGCAGAAGACAGCCCCCGCCTTATCCGGTCAGGGGCTGTCGTTCATTTCTCAGAGTGGTATGGCTGCGTTCGGGTGGCTAGCCGCTCGCGCTTCCCAACACTGGTTCTTCCGGGGTGCGGCGCAGCACCGACCAGATCATGAACAGGCCCGCCAGCGAGAACACGGCGCCCATGATGAAGGCCGCCCCCGGCACACGCACCGACGCGCCTCCCCCGTTGAAGTACGCGAAGACGGCGGTGGCGATGATCGGCCCCACCACCCCCACCAGACTGGTCAGGCTGGTGATCGCCCCCTGCACGCGGCCCTGCTCGGTCTCGCTGACCTGACGGCTGATCAGGCCCTGGATGGCCGGCTGCGCCAGTCCGCCGCCCGCGCCCACCACCAGCGAGGCGTACAGCACCGGCGAGGTGCGCGCCACGCTCAGGATCAGGAATTCGGCGGTGGACATGATCAGGCCCAGCAGGATGGTGCGCCGCTCTCCCAGCCGCCTGATCGAGATGCCAATCAAGCCGCCCTGTACCCCCGCCGTCAGCAGGCCGAAAAAGGCCAGCGCGACGCCGTTTTGCAGCGGGCTCCAGTTCAGCACGCCCTCGGTGTACAGCACCCAGGTGCTGAAGATGACCTGCCCGGCCAGCCCCAGCAACACGAAGGTCAGGGCCAGGTTTCGCAGCAGCGCGTACTCGCCCAGCGCCTTGAGAGGTGTGAACGGGTTGAGGTCCTTGCGATTGAGCTGCTTGCCCCGCGCCGAGGCCGGCAGCGATTCGGGCAGCACGAAGTAGCCGTACAGCAGGTTCAGGCCGCTGAGGGCCGCCGCCGCCAGAAACGGCACGCGCAGCCCGTACTCGCCCAGCACGCCGCCCAGCGCCGGCCCCAGGATGAAGCCCACGCCGAAGGTGGCCCCCAGCAGCCCGAAGTTTTTGGCCCGGTCGGCGGGCGGCGTCACGTCGGCGATGTAGGCGTTGGCCACCGTCAGGCTGGCCCCGGTGACCCCGGCGATCAGGCGGCCGATCAGCAGCCACCACAGACTGGGCGCAAAGTACAGCAGCAGGTAGTCCAGGGTCACGCCCAGCAGGCTCAGCAGCAGCACCGGCCGCCGCCCGTAGCGGTCACTCAGCGTGCCCAGAATGGGGGCGAAGACGAACTGCATGATCGCGTAGGCGGCGGTCAGTAACCCGATATCGCGCGCCCCGGCCGCCTCCGAGCCGGCCAGCTCTTTGACCAGGCCCGGCAGCACCGGGATGATCAGCCCGATGCCCATGATGTCGATCAGCGCGGTGATGAGGATAAAGATCAGGGCGGCGGGGCGCTTGGACATACACAACCTTCTTTGGAGAAAAGAGATGGGGCAGACGACCGAACCGGCAGGACTCCAGAAGAGTTTCGTCGCCAATGTAATTCCCTGAACACATTACGGCAATAGGCAAAGAGGCGGATGCAAACCGGACGGCGCGTCATCCATCAGCAGAACCGCCCCCACGGCGGAGGGCGGTTCTGAAACAGGGCGGTTTAGTAGAACGTGGCGACCCGCTCGACGGCGTGGCGGTGGTGCGGGAAGCCGTCCTCGGCGCGCTTGCCGATGGGCAGCAGTCCGGCAAACTGGGCGTGTTCGGGCAGGCCCAGCAGTTCGCGCACCTTGTCGGGCTGGAAGCCCAGCATAGGCACGGTGTCGTAGCCCAGGCCGCGCGCCGCGAGCATCACAAACCCGAAGGCGATGTTCGCCTGGGTCAGGCCCCACTGACCGCGCTGGGCCACATCCTGATTCTGGAACTGCCCCCGCAAACCGGCCGCGCGCTTCTGGCGATCATCGTCGCTCATGGTGGCCGGCAGGGTCTGCTCGATGGTGTTCAGCGCGTCTTCCATGTCGCTGTAGACCACGATCACGGCGGGGGCGCTGGTGATCTGGCTCTGGTTGTACGAGACCGCCTGCAGCTGCGCCAGCAGGGCGCGGTCCTGAATCACGGCGAAGCGGGTGGTCTGCACGTTGTTGGCCGTGGGAGCCAGGCCGGCCAGGCGCAGGATCTCGCGCAGATCCCCCTGGCTCATGGGCTCCTGGACGAACTTGCGGATGCTGCGGCGGGTCTCGATGGCCTCGGCGACGGTCAGGGGCTGGGTGGTCTGAGGCTCGGTGGTCTGGGTCTGGGTGTTCTGGGACAGGGTGGCGGTCATGGGCGCAAATTTACGGCAAGCAGTTTAAAATGTCAAGCGGTGTAATCCGCTTCTTAATTGGTTTTGCGTTTAGGTGTAGAATCCTGACATGAACACGACACTCTCCTCTCCCGGCCCCTCTGCCGCCGCAGAGAAGGGGTTCTGTCCGGTGTACCGGGCCATCGGCGTGTTGCAGGAAAAATGGGTCTTGCATATCGTCCGCTCGCTGCTGGACGGTGAGAAAGGCTTCAACGAGCTGGCCCGCGCGGTGGGCGGCTGCAACAGCGCCACGCTGACGCAGCGTCTGGAGCACCTGGAAACGCTGAAGATCATCAGCAAGCGCACCGAGGACACGCACGGCAAACTGGCGCGCAGCGTCTACACGCTGACCCCGGTGGGCCGGGAACTTCAGGGCGTGATCGACGCCATTGACACCTGGGGCCGGGCCCACCTGCTGGAAGGCCAGCCCGGCGTGGCCTCCGCCCAGGGCTGCTGAGCCCCCGTGCTGGCCGCCGTCCTGATCTTCATCGTGTTGCCGGTGGCCCTGATCGCCCTGGCCTTCAGGATGAAGCCGCTGGTGGAGACAGACCGGGGGCGCGGCGACGCGCTGGGCGGCATGCGAGCGGCGGGCGGCATGTTCGGCAGCCACGGCCTGGCCCCGGACGAGCGTGCCGTGCGCGAGGACACCGAACGGGTGCGTTTTGATCTGGCTCAGGTCAAGACCCGTGAGTGAAGCCGCAAGTCTGGCCGGGTCATGGCTGGTCTAAGCTGAGGGCATGAGCCTTAAAGACAACTTCACGGCAGACGAGTGGTTCAAGGTGATGACCGGCCCCGGACGCGCGGGCGCGGCGGTGGTGGCCGCCAGCCCCAGCGGCGTGACTGGCCTGCTGGCCGAGGCCGGGGCCATTGCCGCCGCCGTGCGCGAGAGCGTGAGCCGCGAGCGCCGCACCCCGCTGATGGAAGCGATGGCCGCCGATCTGCTGGGCCAGCCTGCCGCCCGCGCCCCCGAGCAGGAACGCGCCCGCAACGTGGAAGACGTGAAAAACCAGAGCCTGGAAGGGGTACGTCAGGCCATGTGGCTGGTCAACGCCAAGACCAGCCCGGAAGACGCCGCCGCCTACCGCGACATGCTGATGCTGGTGGCCGAGCGCACCGCCGAGGCCGCCACCGAAGGCGGATTCCTGGGCATCGGCGGCGAACGGGTGAACGACAAGGAACGCGCCGTGATCGAGGAATTACGTCAGATGCTGGGGGGCAGCGGCTCAGGCGTCATCACGCACGAAACGCCCCCCGAAGCGCTGGACAGGCGGCCAGAGCCGGGGCCGGACGGTTCAGGCAACAGCAACTGAGCAGCGACTGAAGTTCAGCCGAGATTCACAGGGGCGGCCACCGCAATTCGGTGGCCGCCCCTTCCTTTGCACCCGTCGATGGTGCGCGCCGACGGAGGTCATGGGCCACGACAAGGGCGCCCGGAGGCTTCGGCTGTGCCCCTGATACGGACTCCGATTGAAAGGTGTTGAAAACACCTGAAAATCCGAGCGAGAGGAGCAGCGTCCTCCCTGCGGGCTGTTCCAGTCATGGGCGTCTGTTCGCGACGACAGCGAGAATGAGGAAAACGGGTTCCGGACGTGGAGTGTAGAGATCGGAGCTGTCGCGATGTCTGTCGCGTTACAAACGGAATCCGTATGAGCCCTCGCAAGCATGAAGGCATGGCCAGGATGACGCTGCCCCGCCTAGGGGTGTAGCGTCGGGACGAACACCGCACACAAGGAGGCGTCACCGATGGACTACCGTCACCTGGGCCGCACCGGCCTGAAAGTCAGCCCACTGTGCCTGGGCACCATGAACTTCGGCCCGGAAACCACCGAGCAGGACAGCCACCGGATCATGGACCTGGCGCTGGAGCGAGGCGTCAACTTCTTCGACACCGCCAACGTGTATGGCCGCAAACCCGGCGAGGGCGTGACCGAGCAGATCGTGGGCCGCTGGCTGGAAAGCAACCCTGGCAACCGCGACCGCATCGTGCTGGCCACCAAGGTCTACGGCAAGATGGGCGACGGCCCCAACGATCAGAAGCTCTCGGCGTACCACATCCGCAAGGCGTGCGAGGACAGCCTGCGCCGCCTGAAGACCGACCACATCGACCTGTACCAGATGCATCACATTGACCGCGCAACCCCCTGGGAAGAGGTCTGGCAGGCGATGGAGCAACTCGTCCGCGAGGGCAAGGTGCTGTACGTGGGCAGCAGCAACTTCGCGGGCTGGAACATCGCGCAGGCCAACACGCTGGCCGCGCAACGCCACTTCATGGGCCTGGTGTCCGAGCAGAGCCTGTACAACCTGTCGGCGCGCACCATCGAGCTGGAGGTCATTCCGGCGTGTCAGGCGCTGGGCCTGGGCCTGATTCCCTGGAGCCCGCTGGGCGGCGGTCTGCTGGGCGGCGCGCTGCAAAAAGCCGAGGGGGGCCGCCGCGCCAGTGAGAACATGCAAAAGCAGATCGAGAAACACCGCCCGCAACTGGAGCGCTACGAGGCGCTGTGCCGGGAGTTGGGCGAGTCGCCGGCGGACGTGGCGCTGGCGTGGCTGCTGCACCGGCCTGCCGTGACGGCCCCGATCATCGGCCCGCGCACGGCGGAGCAATTGGAGGGCGCATTGAGGGCGCTGGACATCAAGCTGACGGAGGACACCCTGAAGACGCTGGACGACATCTGGCCCGGCCCCGGCGGACAGGCCCCGGAAGCCTACGCGTGGTGAGGGACGCTTCCCAGGCTGCGCCGATAGGGCCGGTGGTGCTGACCGGCGCGGCGGGCCGGGCCGGACGCGCCACCCTGCGACACCTGCTGGAACACGGCCACGAGGTCATCGCCGTGGATCTTCAGCCCATTTCCAGACCGGACGGCGACTTCCCTGGCACCCTCAAGGCCACCCTGCGGGCCGATCTAACCGATCTGGGCCAGACGCTGGAGGTCATGCACGGGGCGGGCAGCGTGGTGCATCTGGCGAATATTCCCGCTCCGGATCTGCAGGCCGCGCACCACACCTTCGTGCAGAACGTGAGTATGAACCACAGCGTCTTCACGGCGGCCACCCTGCTGGGGCTGGGCCGGGTGGTCTGGGCGTCCAGCGAGACCACGCTGGGGCTGCCCTTCGACGTGCCGCCCGAATACGCCCCGGTGGACGAGGCGCACTACCCGCACCCCGAGTCGTCGTACGCCCTGAGCAAGGTGGTCACCGAGACGATGGCCGCCGATTTCTCGCGCAAGACGGGGATTCCCTACGTGGCCCTGCGCTTTTCCAACATTCTGGGGCCGGAGGAGTACCGCCGCTTTCCGGCACTGGCCTGGCCCGATCCGCAGGCCCGCAAGTGGAACCTGTGGGGCTACATCGACGAACGCGACGCCGCGCTGGCCTGCCGCCTGGCGCTGACCGCGCCGCTCGCGGGGGCCAGCAGCTTCATCATCGCCGCCGCCGACACGGTGATGCCGGTGCCGTCGCGCACGCTGATGGAACAGGTGTTTCCTGGGGTGCCGCTGCGCGAACCGCTGAAAGACTTTGAGACCCTGCTCAGCATCGACCACGCCCGGCAGCACCTCGGCTTCGAGCCCCGGCACTCCTGGCGCGACACGCTGGACGGACCGGAGGCGGACCAGCCGGGCGAACGCGCGTGAACGTCCTGTTCATCGGCGGCACCGGCATCATCAGCTCGGCGTGTTCGGAACGGGCGCTGGCGCAGGGCATGGAGCTGTACCTGCTCAACCGGGGCGAGTCCTCCCGACCCGTGCCGGACGGCGCAAAAGTATTGCGAGGCGACATCCGCGATCCGGAGAGTGTCCGGCGGGCGCTGGGCGATCTCGAGTTCGACGCCGTGGTGGACTGGGTGGCCTTCACGCCCGAACACATCGAGACCGATCTGGCACTGTTCACCGGGCGCACCCGGCAGTACGTGTTCATCAGCTCGGCCTCGGCGTACCAGAAGCCGCTGGGGCACCTGCCCATCACCGAGTCCACCCCGCTGCACAACCCGTTCTGGGGGTACTCGCGCGACAAGATCGCCTGCGAGGAGCGGCTGACGCGCGCCTACCGCGAGGACGGCTTTCCGGTGACCATCGTGCGGCCCTCGCACACCTATGACCGCACCCTGCTGCCGATGGACGGCGGCTGGACGGTGGTAGACCGCATGCGCCGGGGCAAACCCGTGATCGTCCACGGCGACGGCACCTCGCTGTGGACGCTGACCCACCACCGCGACTTCGCCGTGGGGTTCGTGGGTCTGCTGGGCCGCCCGGCGGTGCTGGGCGAGGCGGTGCAGATCACCGGCGACGAGTGGCTGACCTGGAACCAGATTTTCGAGCTGGTGGCCGGGGCGGCGGGCGTCAAGCCGCAACTGGTGCATGTGCCGTCCGAGACCATCGCCGCCTTCGCTCCCAACTGGGGCGCGGGGCTGCTGGGCGACAAGGCCCACAGCGTCATTTTCGACAACAGCAAGATCAAGCGGCTGGTGCCGGAGTTCCGCGCCACCATCCCCTACGCACGCGGCGTGCGCGAGGTGCTGGCGTGGTACGACGCCGATCCGGCCCGGCAGGTGGTGGACGAGGGGTTAGACCGGCTGATGGACGAGATCATCGCGCAGGTTCGGGCGCTGGGGCCGCAGCGCTAGGGGGCAGTTACAGGCGCTGCGGCGGCGGGCGTCGCTGCCGGGGCCGCCTCCCCCACCCGCTCCAGCTCGACGGTGTAGCCCAGCAGTTCACGGCCCAGCAGCACGGTTCGCAGCACCCCACTGATTTTGGATCCGCTCAGGGTGGCGTGCAGGTTGCCCCGGTGCTTGTCGCCGTTCTCGAACAGGTTGAGTTCCAGCGCGCCGCCGTTGCCGCTGCGCTTGAAGGTGCCGCTGGCCGCGTAGGCCTTGCGGCTTTCCAGGTTGGTGATGACCCCGGTGGCGCGGCCCTCGCGCTCCTGCACGGTCAGGGTCATGCGGTAGGGCACCCGGCCCGTGCCGCCCACGCCGATGCCCTCGTAGGTGCCGTTCACGGCGCGTTCCAGTGGGGTCAGCGGGCTGAGGTACGCCCCGAAGGCGCAACCACTGAGGGCGGGGGGCAACAGCAGGGCCGCCGCCGCGAGACAGGCAAGACTTGAGCGCATACCGGAGCTTACGGAGACCTCATGAAGCGCGTCTGATGCGCCCCGTTTGCCCGCCATGCCGGACTCATACGGACTCTGATTGGAAGGTGTTGAAAACACCTGGAAATCCGAGCGAAGCGAGCAGGAGAAAAACATCCCTCCGGACGTGGAGTGTGGAAATCGGAGCTGTCCCGATTTCTGTCGCGTTACAAACGGAATCCGTATCAGCCCTCCTCCAGCGGGTAGGTGCGGGCGGCGCGCACTGCCAGCCAGATCAGGTAGAGGTAGAACACGCCGACGATGGCAAAGACCAGCCAGCCGGGAAAATTGCCGATGTCGGCCAGTGAGAAGGCGTCTGGGAAGGTCAGGACGTAGCCCTTGGGCTGTTCCAGATCCAGCTTGGCAAACCACGCCAGCAGCACCGCCGCGTAGATCCACAGGTAGTTGCGTCCCAGCCGCCAGCCCAGCGCGTCGTTGCGGCTCATCGGGCTGCGCGGCTTGCCCAGTTCGGCCAGAAGCAGCTGGTGCCAGCCGGGGTCCACCTTGTCGCCCAGCATGGCCGGGTAAAAGAAGCGCTCCATGATCCGCACGCGGTGGTGGGCGATCTCGTAGGTGCGGAAGCGCCGGGCCTCCAGCCGCAGGAAGAAGTAGTTCATGAACATGGCGAACAGGAAGGTGGCGTGGCTGTTGCCCACGTCGCCCAGCGCGAACGAGGCCAGGCCCGCGCTGGTCACCACCGACCAGTTGGTGGTCATGTCGAGGCGCTGCCGCCACGCGGTCATCTTGCCGACCTCGGCGCGGTACAGGTGGATCAGCGCGTTGGCCTGGTTGGTGCTGTAACTGACCTCCGTCAGGCCGGGCGCCAGCACCGCCCCGGCCCCGCCGCCTGCCCCCGGCATCAGCCCCAGACCCCCGTCACGCTGCCCCGGATCCCGCCGCCCCACCGCATCATGTGGCCCAGCGTAGCGCGTTCACGCTGCCGGCGGCCCATCTGACCTGCCACGCTGATCAAGCAGCGCCCATTCCAACAGCCGTCAGCGCAGAAAGGGATTGCTGCGGCGTTCCGCGCCGACCGTGGTGGCCCCGCCGTGACCGGGGTAGACGGCGGTGGCGTCGGGCAGCGCCAGCAGTTCCCGCGTGATGCCTGCCAGCAACGCGGCATGATCGCCCCCCGGCAGGTCCGTGCGCCCGATGCCGCCCTGAAACAGCGTGTCCCCGGCCACCACCACGCCCGGCCCGCCATCTGTGGCGGCCAGGAAGACCACATGCCCCGGCGCGTGGCCCGGCAATTCGCGGGCGGTCAGGGTCAGGTCGCCCGCCGTGAAGGTCTGGTCCTGCGCGATCTCGTGGTCCGGCGCGTCAGGCTGGATGAAGGGCAGGTTCCAGCGCCCCGCCGACGCCGCGCCCATGCGGTACAGCGGCAGATCGGCGGGGTGCAGCCAGACCGGCACCTGCAACGCCTCGCGAACGGGCTGCACCGCCCCGATGTGATCGAAATGCGCGTGCGTCAGCAGAATGCCGCGCACCGTCACGCCTGAATCGCGCACCAGCGCCAGAATCCGGTCCGCGTCGTCGCCGGGATCGAAGAGGAAGCCCTCATTCTGCGTGCCTGCCGCCAGGACAGCGTTTTCCTGCAGGGGGCCGGTGGGCAGGGACCACACGCGAACGTGACCATGGACAGTCGGTTGAAGCATGGGCGCAGTGTAGCGGCCAGCCCCACCCCTCCCCCGCACCGTGAGGGTTCTGTCAGACCCCCCTCCCTAAGCTGAGTTTCGTGAGTGGCCGCCTGATCACCGAATCCCCTGGGCAGGATCTGGCCGGACGCCGCCGGGCGTCGCGCAACACCCTGCGCGCCCAGTTCGCGCTGGTGATCTTTCTGCTGGCGTTCCTGCCCAATCTGGTCCTCACGTTGACCGCCCAGTCCACCCTGCCGGCCGGGGCGCTGATGGGCTGGATGCTGCTGGTGGGCGTGCTGTGCGGCATGGTGGGCTACGTGCTGAGCGGAGCGCTGCTGCGGCCCCTGAGCCGCCTGCAGACCGAGGTGGAGGGCGGCGAACTCAGGGCCCACACCGACGATCCAGCGGAAATCCTGCGGCTGCGCCGCGCCTTCTCGGACCTGCTGGCCCGCCTGGGCACCGAGCAGACGCGCCGCAACGCCTTCATGGCGACGCTGGTGCACGACCTGAAAACCCCGCTGGTCGCCGCCGGGCACCTGACCCACGCGCTGGTCCACCTGCCGCTGCCCGAGGCCGAGCGCCGCGAGGTGGGGGCGCAGATGGGGGCCGAGACCGCCCGCCTGCTGGCGCTGGTGCAGCAGATGGCCGACGCCCACCGCTTCGAGCGCGAGGACGTGACGGTCCAGAGCGCCCCCACCGATCTGCGTGCATTGATCGACGGCGTGGCCCGGCGCCTTCAGCCGCAGGCCGAGTGGGGCGGCCTGGAACTGACGGTAGACGGCAGCGGCCACGCCCCCGCCGACGCCCCGGTGCTGGAACGCGCCGTGACCAACCTGACCGAAAACGCCCTGCGCTACGCCCGTTCACGCGTCGAACTGCGGGTCACACCCAGTGGGCTGGTGGTGGCCGACGACGGCCCCGGCCTGGGCGGCTCACTGGCACAACTGGCGCAGCCGTTTACCTCGCAGCCCACCACCATCGCCGGCCAGCAGTACACCGCCGGCACCGCCGGGCTGGGGCTGTTCATCGCCCGCCGCATCGCCGAGGCGCACGGCGGCGGGTTGCACTACTCCCACCAACCCCACGAGCTGTCCTCCCAGGACCCCGCCTCCCCGCCGCCCGCATCCACCCTGCCCACCGTTTTCACGCTGACTCTTCCGGAGGTCACCCCATGAGACTTGTTATCGCCGACGATCACCCGCTGTTCCGCATGGGCCTCAAGTACGCCCTGATGCACCAGGGCTTCGACGTGGTGGCCGAGGCTGCCGACGGCCTGAGCGCCCTGGACGCCTGCCGCACGCTGCAACCCGACGCCGCGCTGCTGGACATCAAGATGCCCGGCATGACCGGCATCGAGGTCTGCGAGCGGCTGCGCATGACCCACCCGCAGGTCGTCAGCGTGCTGATCACCACCTTCGCCGAACCCGCCATCGTGCAGGCCGCCCGCGCCGCCGGGGCCCGCGGCTATGTCAGCAAGGAAACCGATCCCGAGAGCCTGGCCCGGCAGCTGCGCGACATCGTGGCCCACCCGGAAATCGACCGTCTGCCGCAGGTGGACGTGCCCCGGCTGACCCCCCGCGAATCCGAGGTGCTGCCGCTGCTGGCCCAGGGCTACAGCAACAAGGAAATCGCCAAGAACCTGGGCGTTAGCCCCGACACGGTCAAGGACCATCTGGCCCGCCTGTACGCCAAGCTGGACGCCGGGGACCGGACCCAGGCGGTCAGCCGCGCCCGCAGCATCGGCCTGCTGCACTGAGGAGCGCCGGGGGATTTGCGCCGGGGAGGGGGCTTGCGGGCCTTCTTCCCCATTCTTGTGCCGCGTCCCTTCTGCTCTCCGCTACTCTCGTTGCATGTCGAAACCCACCCTGACCCGTGCCCTGGCGCTGGCCCTCGCCGCTGTTCCCTTCGCCAGTGCCCAGACCGCGCCCGGCACGCCCATCTTCGTTCAGCCGCCCCAGCAGCAGACGCCCGAACTGGTGCCGAGCGTGCCGCAGCTCCCAGAGATGCCCCAGGCTCAGCCCACGCGGGACCGCTTCACCGTCTGGGGCGGTCTGGGCACCGAGCTGTACGTCCTGCCCGGCGTAACCATCGGGGCCAGCGCGCCGCTGGGCCGCGTGGGCAACGTGAATCTGGCCCTGCGCGCGGGCGCCGAGGCCATCCTCATTCCACTGGCCGATGCCCCCGGCCCGCTGCCCATCGTGAACGCAGCTCTGCTGCTCTCACCGTCGGGTGGTGGGCGCGGGCTGCAGGTCTACGGTGGCCCCAGCGTGGGCACGGTGCTGGGTTACGCGTGGCTGCTGGGCGGCGTGGCCGGGGTGCGCGGCGACTTCGGCGCGGGGCCGTGGGGCTACTTCGCCGAGGGCAAGGCCCGCATGCTGTTCATCGGGACAGGAGATGGCGGAGCGGCGCTGTTCACGCCGGGCGTCAATCTGGGGGTCACGTACCGCTTCTAGAGCATTTGTCAGAAGGGCTGTTTGCTTTTGACCGAACGGACTGGCACAGCTCGCAGAGAGTGAGTGGATTTTGCTGAGCATTTGGGCCTGGTACAGCTCCGAAGGAGAGAATGGAGGCATCAGAAGTCTTTTTTCTGATGCAGCAATTCGGACAACTGCTCTAGCCTGCCGTTGCTGAAATCACGACAAGGCCGCGCGGGAAGTCCAGTTCGCCCTGGCCCCGATCATGCCCCGGTCATGAGGCTCGGCGCAGCATGACCCCATTCCAGCCGGGCAGCAGCCGTCCAACCTCACGCCTGCCGGCTGGGACAGGAGCGCCGCAGCGCCAACACGGCTGGCGCCTCCGCATCCGCGCCGCGTCCATCCGCCCGCCTCGCCCACCAACAGTTCAAGGGGTGATGCCATGTCCGTTGCCAGGCTCTTTCCGTCCGTCACGTCCGCCGTGGTCCTCTGCGCGCTGCTTGCCGGTTGCGGCACCACTCCAGACTCGTCTGCCGAGATGGACCCCTACGCGGGCGGCGCGTCCTTCCCGTGGACCTACACGGCTCCGGCGGGGTCCCTCGGTCCCCAGCGGCTGACCGCGGCCCTCAACACCCTGTCGTTCGAGACCCTGCTGGGTGCGTCCAACGGCTGGGGGCCGATTGAACCAGACCGCAGCAACGGCGAGCAGGCGCGCGGTGACGGGCGCACCCTGACCCTGGCCGGCGTGCCCTACGCCAGGGGCTTCGGCACCCACGCGGGCAGCGAGATGCGTTTCTCACTGCAGGGCTACAACGGGGCACGCTGCACCCGCCTGACCTCGGACATCGGGGTGGATGACGAGGTGGGCCACCGGGGCAGCGTGGTGTTCCAGGTCTTCCTGGACGGGGTGCTGGCGTATGACAGCGGCACCATGACCGGCGCGAGCGCCACGCGCCGCATTGACCTGGACCTCCGCGGCCAGGGTGAGCTGCGGCTGGTGGTGGGGGACGCCGGGGACGGCATCGACTACGATCACGCCGACTGGGCCAATCCCCAGGTGCGCTGCGAGAACGACTCGGCCGCCGATCTGCGCTACGCCTTTGAGTTCCCTGAGCCCCTCAACGCCCGCTACGGTCAGCAGGTCACGGCCACCCTGCGCGTCAGCGACGAGCCGGGGCACACCAGCGGCCCGGTCTCGTTCCAGCTCTCGGTGTTCCACTGGTCCAGCCCCGGCGCCCCGCCCGCGCAACTGGCCGAACCCAACCGCGTGTACGCCGCCACCACCCTGCCGGCGGAGTTCCCCGTCCGCCTGAATCTCACGGCGCCCTATCCGGACGGGTTCACCCCGCCCACCGGCCCGGTGGAACTGACCCTGGCCGCCCGACTGGAAGACCGGGGCTTTTTCCGGCGGGCCTACCTGAACTGGAACGTGCTGCCGTAGAGCCGCATATTGCAGCCGCCGCACGTCGACGCGCCGCCGTCCATCTAAGGCGGCGCGTTTTCCCGCTGCCTCCGGCCCTGTACCCTGAACCCCATGAGCAGCCCCTTTGCCCTGTCGGCGCGCGCGCTGAGCCTCAAGCCCTCCTCGACGGTGGCGGTGACCAGCCGCGCACTGGAGCTGCAAAAAGCCGGGGTGGACGTGATCAGCATGAGCGTGGGCGAGCCGGACTTCGACACGCCGGCGCACATCAAGGCCGCCGCCATCCGCGCCATCGAGGCGGGCAAGACCCGCTACACCCCGGTCAGCGGCATCCCCGAACTGCGGGCGGCCATCAGCGCCAAGTTCCGGCGCGAGAACGGGCTGGAGTACACGCCGGACGCGGTGACGGTCACGTCGGGCGGCAAGCAGGCGCTGTTCAACGCCTTTCTCGCGCTGCTCAATCCAGGCGACGAGGTGCTGATTCCCGCGCCGTACTGGGTCAGCTACCCGGAGATGGTGGCGCTGACCGGGGCGTTTCCGGTGCCGGTGCCGACGCACGCGGCGGGCGGCTTTCAGCTTGATCCCCAGGCGCTGGAGGCCCGCGTCACCCCCATGACCCGCATGATCGTGCTGAACAGCCCCGGCAACCCCACCGGAGCGGTGTTCACGCCGGAGGTGTTGCAGGCGGTGGCCGAGGTGGCGATGCGCCACAACCTGATGATCGTCACCGACGAGATGTACGAGCATCTGGTGTACGACGCCGCTCAGGTCAGCATCGGCACCTTCGCGCCGCAGCATACGCTGACCGTGAACGGGGCCAGCAAGGCGTACGCCATGACCGGCTGGCGCATCGGCTACGCGGGCGGACCGAAAGCGGTGATCGCCGCCATGAACGCCCTGCAGTCGCAGAGCACCAGCAACGCCAGCAGCGTGTCGCAGTACGCCGCCCTGGCCGCCTTCGAGCAGCACGAGGAGACCACGCGATTTATCGAGATGACCCTGGGGGCCTACCGCCAGCGGCGCGACCGCATCGTGGCCGGGCTGAACGCGCTGGGTCTGAAAACGCCCACGCCGCAGGGGGCCTTCTACGTGATGGCCGACACCACCCGCATCCATCCAGACGAGCTGGAGGCCGCCCGCATCATCCTCGACGACGCGCGGGTAGCCGTGGTGCCCGGCACCGATTTCGCCGCCCCCGGTCAGGTCCGCCTGAGCTACGCCACCAGCATGAACAACATTGAGGAAGTGCTGCGGCGGCTGGACGGATTGCTCCAAACGCGGGCGCACCAGGAATGAGCGACTGAGCCTGCCCGAGCGCCGACAAACGCCCTGGCTGCGTGAGGCGCTGCGTGGGGCGGCCTGCGGGACTCAGGGGGACGTGGTGGCGAGGGTTTCCGGATAGGCTGGCCCTGAATCTTGCCGACATCCTGCGGCCTGGACGTCCATAATCGCGCCAAATTGAGTTGCGAGCGACGCGACAAACCGGGCCAGCGCTGGAGGTCTGGGCCTCCACCGAAAAACGTCGAACAGGAGGCGCGAGGCCACCGGGCATCCCAATTTTCGCGCAGATTCCGGCGCGGACTTCTCCCGGTGATCGGGTTGACCCGGTGGTCCGGCCCCGTCCGTCCCCCACCACGCACCCCATCCTCTACACTGCGCCCCAATGGCTCTGGTGGTGATGGCGACAGGTGGAACGGGCGGACACATTTACCCGGCGGTGGCGACCGCACACGAACTCACGCGGCGCGGGCACGCGGCGATGATCCTGGGACAGCGCGGCGGCATGGAAGAACGCATTGCCGCCGAGCAGGGCCTGCTGTTTCAGGGCGTGGACGCGGGCAAACTGGCCCGCAGCGGGCAGGGCCGCCCCGACCCGCGCGAGCTGATCCGCGCCGGGCAGGGCGTGGCGCAGGCGCGGGCGGTGCTGTCCAAACTGCGGCCGGGTGTGGTGGTGGGTTACGGCGGCTTTGCCAGCCTGCCGGGGGTGCTGGCCGCCCAGAGCCTGCGAATTCCCACGGTGCTGCACGAGCAGAACGCCCGCCTGGGCCTGACCCAGCGGCTGGCGGTGCGGCGGGCGCGGGCGGTGGGTACCGCCTACGAGCGGGTGCTGGGCCTGGACCCCCGCAAGGCGACGATGGTGGGCATGCCGGTGCGCGAGGAACGCATGGACCGCATGGCGGCGCTGAGCCGTCTGAAGCTGCGCACCGGCCCGCTGACCATTCTGGTGATGGGCGGCTCGCAGGGCTCGCTGTTCCTGAACAATCACGTTCCAGACACGCTGCGCAACATCCTGGGCACCGAGGGTCTGCTGGAAAGCGGCTCGGCGGCCACCACCGCCCGCATCGACCTGCAGTTCGAGCCGCAGGGCGAGCGTAACCTGTTCCGCGATCTGGTCTCGGAGGCGGTGGGCAGCGAGGCGATACAGGTGCTGCACTCCACCGGGCCGCGCTGGTTTCCAGAGGTGGCCTCGCGGGTGCAGGACATGGACTGGTACCACGCCACCGGGTTTGTGGACGCGGTGGCGGCGTGGTCGGCGGCGGATCTGGCCATCACGCGGGCCGGGACAGGCACCCTGGCCGAGGCCGCCTTTCACGGGGTGCCGGCCATCATGGTGCCGCTGCCCGAATCGGCGGAGAACCACCAGTTTCACAACGCCCGCATGGTGCAGGAGGCGGGGGCCGGCATTCTGGTCGAGCAGGCCCGCGTCAGCGCCGAGCTGGGGGCGGCGGTGTTACAGTGTGCCTCACCCGCCGCCCGCGCCGAGATGCGCGACGCGGCGCTGGGCCGCTCCCCGGTGGGCGCCGCCGCCCGCTTTGCCGACCTGATCGAAGGCAGCCTGCGCTGATGGCCCCCCATTCCCCTTCCAACATGACTGACCCTTCCCTGCCTTCCCCCACCCCCGACGCGGCCCGTCCCGAGCCGCTGCACTACCACCTGATGGGCATCGGCGGCATCGGCATGAGCGCCTTTGCCCGGCTGCTGCGGGCGCGCGGCGCACGGGTCAGCGGCTGCGACGAGTCGGTGACCGAGCTGACGGCACAATTGCAGGCCGAGGGCATCCCTGTGGACTGCGGGCACTCAGCGACGCACATCACCACCCGGCCCCACGGCAAAATCGACGTGCTGGTGGCCTCTGAGGCGGTGCCCAAGTCGCACCCCGAACTGGTGGCCGCGCGTGAGGCGGGGATCGAGGTCCGCCCGCGCATGGCGCTGCTGGACGAACTGCTGCGCGCCGGGCCGAGCATCGGCGTGATCGGCACGCACGGCAAGACCACCACCACCAGCATGATCGCCGTGGCGCTAATCGGGGCCGGGCTGGACCCCTCGGCCTTCGTGGGCGGCATCGTGCCGGAATTCGGCAGCAATGCCCGTGTGGGCGCCGGTCCTTTTGTGGCCGAGGTGGACGAGTCGGACCGCGCCTTCGCCGAGCTGGGCAGCGAAACCGCCGTGTTCACCAATGCCGAGGACGACCACGTGGGCGGCAATCAGGCGACGTACTGGGCCACGGTGGAGGAGCAGCACGCCGGGTTCGCGCAGTATGTCGCGCAGTCCGGGCGCGTGCTGCTGTGCGCCGACTGGCCGGGGCTGCGTGAGCTGTGTACCGGGGCAAAAGAGATCCTCAGCTACGGGCAGGCGATGGGGGCCGATTACCGCGCCGTCAATCTGCGCCCGGACCCGGATGGGACCTCGTTCACTGTGACTTTTCAGGGCGAGACGCTGGGCGAGGCCCGTGTGGGGCTGCCCGGTGTGCACAACGTCCTGAACGCGCTGGCGGCGCTGGCGGTGGGCCACCTGTACGGCGGTGAATTTGAGGCGGCAGCGGCGGCGCTGGCAGCCTTCGGGGGACCGGGGCGCCGCTGGCAGCGCGTCGGCACCCTGAATGGAGCGCTGGTGATCGACGACTACGCGCACAACGCCACCAAGGTGGCCGCCGCCGTGCAGGCCGCACGCCAGACCGGGCGGCGCGTGCGGGTGGTGTTTCAGCCGCACCGGTACCTGAGAACGCAGCAGAGCTGGCCCCGGCTGGCCGACGCCCTGATGGACGCCGACGAGGTGCTGCTGCTGGACATCGCCGCTGCCAGCGAAACGCCTATCGAGGGCATCCACGCCACGCTGATCTCCGGGCGCATGGCCGCCAACGGGCACGCGGGCGTGCGCTACCTGCCGGACCGCGCCGAGGTGTTGCGTGTGCTGAGCGAGTCGGCGGCCCCCGGCGACGTGATCGTGACGATGGGGGCGGGCGACGTCTGGAAGCTGGCGCGCGAGCTGGTGGACCCGGCCGGGGCCCGGCCATGACCGCCGCGTCTGAAAGCCAGACGGGCGCGCGTGTGCAGCGCCTGCCCCTGGCCCGCTTCACGACGCTGGGCGTGGGCGGCGAGGCCGAGGTCTGGTTCGTCGCCACCCACGAGCAACTGGCCGAGGCAATGTCGGCGCCGTACCGCATCCTGGGTGGCGGCAGCAATCTGGTGATCGCCGACGAGGGGGTGCCGGAGCGGGTGATTCGCCTGAGCGGCCCGCTGGCCGAGCGTGACCTGACGCCGGACCCCGACCTCAGCGAGGGCGACGCGCTCGTGACCGGCTGGGTGGGCGGCGGAGTGCCGCTGCCGGGGCTGGTCCGCGCGCTGCAAAAGCTGGGGCTGGGCAACCTGGAAGGCACCGTGGGCATCCCCGCGCAGGTGGGCGGCGCGGTCTGGATGAACGCCGGCACGCGCTACGGCGAGATGTTCGACGGCCTGCACACGCTGGAAATCGCCACGCCGGACGGCCTGCAGGTGCTCAGCCCCGACGACCTGCGCTGGGGCTACCGCAACAGCGGCATTCCGCGCGGCCACATCGTGACGCGGGTGCGCCTGAAGCTTCAGCGCAGCACACCGGAAGAGGTGCTGGCCAAGATGACGCTGGCCGACACTGCCCGCAAGGGCCAGCCCAAGATGAAAACGCCGGGGTGCGCCTTCAAGAACCCCGGTGGCGTCGGCGCCGGGCGACTGATCGACGAGGCCGGGCTGAAGGGCACGCGGGTGGGGGGCGCGCTGATCGCCCCGGAGCACGCCAATTTCATCGTCAACCTGGGCGGCGCGACCGCCGGCGACGTTCACGCGCTGCTGGACCTGATCCGTCAGCGCGTCGGTGTGCCGCTGGAGTTGGAATACGAGCTATGGCCCGGCGGAGCGCAGGGACAGGCGGCATCTACTTCCACATCGCGTCCGTGGGCCGTGGAGCGGCAGTGAACGGGCCAGACGGGACTCCTCCTGAAGTGGAGCACGCGGCCTCCCCCACGCTGTCCACTCTGCGGCCACCCTCCCGCCGCCGCTGGTGGTGGCTTGGCGGGGGCGTCTTGCTGACCGGGGCCCTGGCCGCCAGCTGGTTCGCGCTGCCCATCCGCGCCGTCGAGGTGACGGGCGAGCGGCACCTGAGCGCCGGGCGCGTGCGTGAACTGGCGGGCCTGACCCCCGGGTTCGGCTGGCTATACTACGGGGCGTGGCGGGCACGCGGCCTGCTGGACGATCCCTGGGTCCGTTCGGCGGTGGTGACGCGGCATTTTCCCGATGCGGTGACGGTGCAGGTCAACGAGCGGCAGCCGGTGGCCCGCTGGCAGAAGGACAACGGCACGGTGGTGGCGCTGGCCGCCGACGGCACGGTCCTGCCCCGGCTCTCAGAAAAAGACGCTGAACTGGCCCGCCTGCCCCTGATCCAGGGCTGGGGACCGTCCCGGCTGCCCGAAGCCCTGAAGGTCTTAACGGTCCTGGGCGGTTACAATGTTGAGTCGGTGGCCTACACGCCAACCGGACTCCGGGCAAAAATGCCCGCCGGGTCCGTGTGGAGCGGCGACCTCAAATCCTTACTGAAGTATGCTGGGAGTATCGGCATGTACCCAAAACAGAACATCAACATCTACCCCTGGGGGGTGAGCGTCCAGGAATGAAGGACAACACGATCATCGTGGGCCTGGACATCGGGACCACCAAAATCACCACCGTCATCGGCGAGGTCGCCTCTGGCGGCGGCATCGACATCATCGGCGAGGGCAGCGTGCCCAGCGAGGGCATGAAGCGCGGCAGCGTGGTCAACCTGGAACGGGCCACCCACGCCATCAAGCAGTCCGTGCTGGCCGCCGAGCGGGTGGCCGGCGTCAAGGTCAGCAGCGTCTACGTGTGCGTGGCCGGCAACCACGCCAAGGCCATCACCAGCCACGGTCTGGCCGCCATCCGGCGCAACCAGGAGATCGGTCAGAGTGACGTGGACCGCGCCATCGAGAACGCCCGCGCCGTGCCGCTGGACCCCAACCTGGAGATCATCCACACGCTGCCGCAGGAATACGTGGTAGACGGCCAGGAAGGCATCAAGAGCGCGGTGGGCATGCACGGTGTCCGGCTGGAAGTCGACGTGCACATCGTGGCCGGCACTGCCGGGCCGCTGCTGAACCTGCGCCGCTGCGTGCAGGAGGCCGGGCTGCAGGTCGAGGGCTTCGTGCTGCACGTCCTGGCCTCGGGGCTGGCGACGCTGGAGGCGCTGGAACAGACCCAGACAGTCATCGTGGTCGATATGGGCGGCGGCACCACCGACATCGGGGTGTTCAAGCGCGGCAATCTGGCGCACTCGGCCACCATTCCCATCGGCGGCGAGCACGTCACGGCGGACCTGGCGCAGATCCTGAAGATTCCCATGGAGGAGGCCGAGAACGTCAAGAAGCGCTACGGCTCGGCCCTGCCCGATCTGGCCGATCAGGACCTGACGCTCGAGATCACCACCGCGTCGGGCAGCACCCACGCCATCAGCGCCTTCGAGCTGTCGCGCATCATCAAGCCGCGCCTGTCGGAGATCTTCTCGATGATCCGCGAGGAGATCGACCACACCCTCGGCCCCGCCGAACTGGTGGCGCAGGGCGTGGTCCTGACCGGCGGCGCGGCGCTGCTGCGCGGCACGGTGGAGCTGGCCCGTGACCGCTTCCGCCTGCCCGTCCGCATCGGCCGCCCGCGCGGTATCGGCGGCCTGACCGACATCGTCGGCGGCCCGGAACACACCGCGAGCGTGGGGCTGGTGCTGTACAGCCTGGGCGAGAACGGACGGGTGCCGCAGATCGTCTTCAAGGAACCCGATCCCATCGAGGCCCCCCGGCCCGATCCTTATCCGGACCAGGAACCCACCATCGTCAAGCCCACGCCCAGACCCACGCCTCCGGCCCCCAAACCGGGCTCGGGCGACACCGGCGCGAGCCTGATCAACCGGGTCCGCAACTGGCTCAAGGAATGGACCTGAGGTGGCGCAGGGGCAAGAGAGGCGCGTGAGAGCTGATTCGTTTCGGTTCTCGCCTTCCTTTATGCCCCCCTCCCCCGGGATTTCCGCCGCACCGTCTCAACCCTGTATGAGGGTGCGCTAAACTACCACCACCCAGAAAGCGACCTCTTCCTGCCCGGCAGGATGGTGAGGCAAGGAGAAGATAGATGCAAGCGGCCAGAATTCGTGTGATCGGTTTGGGCGGGGCGGGCAACAACGCCGTCAACCGCATGATTGAATCGGGACTTGAGGGTGTGGAGTTCATTGCCGGCAACACGGACGCTCAGGTGCTGGCCAAGAGCCACGCCGAGATCCGGATCCAGCTGGGGGACCGCCTGACCCGTGGGCTCGGCGCGGGCGCAGACCCGGACGTGGGCGAGAAGGCGGCCCTGGAAGACCGCGAGCACATCAAGGAGTACCTGGGCGGCACCGACATGCTGTTCATCACGGCGGGCATGGGCGGCGGCACCGGCACCGGCTCGGCTCCGGTGGTGGCGCAGATCGCCCGTGAAATGGGCATCCTGACCGTGGCCATCGTCACGCGCCCCTTCCGTTTCGAGGGTCCCAAACGCCTGCGAATCGCCGAGGAAGGCATCAGCAAGCTGGCCGATGCGGTCGACGGCATGATCGTGGTGGACAACGAGAAGCTGCTGACCGCCGTGGACAAGAAGGTGTCGTTCCGCGAGGCCTTCCTGATCGCCGACCGCGTGCTGTATTACGGCGTCAAGGGGATCAGCGACGTGATCAACGTCGAGGGCATGATCAACCTGGACTTCGCCGACGTGCGCAACCTGCTGTCCAACAGCGGCACGGTCCTGATGGGCATCGGCGCAGGCCGGGGCGAGAAGGTCTCCGAGGAAGCCGCCATGAGCGCCATCCACAGCCCGCTGCTGGAGCGCGGCATCCAGGGCGCGCGCCGCATCCTGGTCAACGTGACCGGCAGTTATGACCTGAGCATGACCGACGCCAACGAGATCGTCGAGAAGATCCGCGAGGCCACCGGCTTCGAGGACCCCGACATCCTGTTCGGCATCACCCCGGACGAGGCGGCGGGCGACGAGGTGCGTGTGACCGTGATCGCCACCGGCTTCAACGAGACGCCCATGAGCATCGCCAGCGGCGGCGCCCGGGGCAGCGTGATCGACAACATCGTCCGCCCGATCCGGGGCAGCGGCAGCACCTACGATCCCAAGGACTACGACATTCCTGCCTTCTTGCGGAACGTCGAGCGCGAGTAAGTCTCACCCGTTCGTGAGCAGGCCAGGGCAACTTGCTCTGGCCTCTTTCGGATGTGCCAAGCAGGGGAAAGAAGCCTGAGACCGGCCTCCCCAAGTGCTCTCACCCGTTGATGACCATCGAAAACCTTCTCTCCGCAGCGGCGAAAGACCCCATGGGTAGAGGGTTCAAGGTAATGACGCGTTGTAGCGGTGGATGAACAGCCAGATCAGCATTTCCAGGTTGGCCTGTTTCCGGCTGAAGGACAGCGTGCGGCGCACCAGATGTGCCACTCGAACCCGTAGGGTGGCATTGAATCGCTCGATATGCTGGGTGCCGCCGATGCGGTGCAGGGCGCCAAAAACAACACTTTTGTAGGCCCCCAGGCGGTCTGTATGACAGACCGCATCGAGATAAGGGGTGGGCAGGCCCTCCCACAAGCCAAAGGCGCTGACAGCATCCCGACGTCCCATAAAGCAGCTCACGATTTTGCGCGTGTGTCGGTCCATGGCCAGCCAGATCCAGAGCTGACGGGTGTGCCGTGCCACAAACGTGCATCACTCATCGCACTCCAGCACCAGCGGCGCTGGCGCTGGAGTGCTCACCGTTTTGAGGACACCACCTCCTGTGGATCAATGCGGTGTGGCACGGTCTGAGCCAGCGATTGCAGGTGATGGCGAAACCAAGTTCGGCTGACCCCCACCACCCGGCAAATGCCACGGTGGGAGATGCGCTCAGACAGCAAACGGTCCACCAACTGCACTTTTTCAGGGGAAATCGGAGGCCGAGCGTGGTTCAGGGTGAATTGGAACGTGCACACCCGGCAGAGGTAACGCTGTTTTCCTGTGTGTGCGTGGCCGTTTTTGACGATGTAGACGCCCCCGCACTGCGGACACTTCAAACCGTTCATGATTCATTGAACACCCGTCATGCTCGGAAGTCCACTACCACCGGGTGCATGGATTTGACAGCGGCTGAATACCGCGCTATATTCTTTATTAATACCGCCGACACAGGCGGCTTTTTTTGGGCTTGAATCAGAGGGCACGTTCGGCGGCCAGGGCCGTCAGGTCGGCTGGCGTATTCACGTTCCGCAGGGCGGACGACAACCCCGCCAGATGCACGCACTGCTCGAAAGGCGCGGCCAGCCTCAAGCGCCGCTCACCGCTGTCGAGCAGAGCTGTGACGTGCGGCAGCAGATCGCGGTGGTACAGCCCAGCCAGCGGTTGCGGGCGGCCCGCGCCGTCAAGGGCCAATACCGCCCGTGCGGCTGGCGTACGCGCCCGCGCCAGTGCCCCCCAGAACCCAGGCGTCAGCCCAGGCAGATCGACGCCGGTGAAGGCCAGCCACGGGGTCTGGGCGTGGTTCAGGGCCGCCTCCAATCCGGCCAGCGGTCCCTCGCCGGGGCGGGTGTCGGGAATCACCTCCCAGCCCGCCAGGGTGTACCGGCCAGGGGGCGCGATCAGCAGGCGGGTGGGGCACGCCTGCAGGCTGTCGGCGACGTGGCGCAGCAGGGGCTGGCCGTCCAGCAGCGCCAGCGCCTTGTCCGAGCCGAAGCGGCTGGACCGCCCCCCCGCCGTGATGACCGCCGTGAACTTCCAGTCTTCACCCGTCCGACTCACGCGCCGCTACTCGCGCGGCCCGGCCTGACGTTCCAGCAGCCGAAGGGCCCAGGCGGTCAGGCGCGGCAGCGGGCGGCCATACGGCGGGTACATCAGCCGCACCGGCGACGGGCGCGGCTCGCGCAGGACGGCCCGCTCGTGGCTGAAGGTTCGGAAACCGTGTTCGCCGTGGTAGTTGCCCATGCCGCTCGGCCCCACCCCGCCAAAGGGCAGGTGAGGGTTGGTCAGATGAATGACCGCGCCGTTGATCACCAGGCCGCCGCTGGTGGTCTCCTGCCCCACCTGCGCCACCGCCGCCTCGTCCTCAGCGAACAGGTAGAGGGCCAGCGGGGGGTCCAGACGGCGGACCAGCGCCAGCGCGTCTTCAAACCTGCGGTAGGTCAGCACCGGCAGCACCGGGCCGAACAGTTCCTCCCCCATCAGGGGCATCTCGGGTGTCACGTCCGTGACCACGGTGGGCGAGATGAACCGCTCGGCCGGATCGAACTCGCCGCCCAGCGCCACCCGCGCGCCCTGCTCCACGCTGTGGTCGGTCAGCCGTTGCAGCCGCTCAACGCTGGCCGCGTCCACCATGCGGCCGTAATCGGGACCGACCCGCAGCCACGCGCGGTCCCCGTAGCGGCGGGCGATCACCGCGTCCACCTCCAGCACAAAGGCGTCGCGCATGGGTTCCGGCAGCAGCACGTAGTCGGGCGCCACGCAGGTCTGCCCGGCATTCAACAGCTTGCCCCAGGCGACGCGCTCAGCGGCCGTTTTCAGGTCCGCGCTGGGATGCACGAGGGCCGGCGACTTGCCGCCCAGTTCCAGGGTGACGCTGCTGAGGTTCTGGGCGGCGGCGGCCATCACCTTGCGCCCGATCTCGCCGCTGCCGGTGAAAAAAATGTGGTCAAAGGGCAGCGTGGTCAGGGTGTGGGCCACCGCGCCGTCGCCCTCGACCACCGCCACCAGCCGTGGCTCGAAGACACCCTCCAGCAGGTCCCGCAGGGCACGCGCGACGTTCGGCGCTTTCTCGCTGGGCTTCAGGATCACCGTGTTGCCCGCCGCCAAGCTGGCGATCAGCGGCGACAGGGCCAGATTGACCGGGTAATTCCAGGGACTCAGGATCAGGGTGACGCCGCGCGCCTGAAACTGCACCTCGCTGCGTGCCCCGGCCAGCATCAGCGGCGTGCTGACCCGGCGCGGGGCCATCCAGCGCGGCAGGCGGCGGATGATGAACTGCAATTCCTCCAGCACCGGATGAATCTCGGTGATCTCGGCCTCGGCGCGGCTCTTGCCCAGATCGAGGGCCAGGGCGTCGGCCAGCGCCACCCGCCCGGCCTTGAGCGCGTCGTGCAGCCGCCGCAGGATCGCCTGCCGCTCGGCGGCCCCCGTCTGCGCGGCCCGCCAGCGCCAGTCCCGCTGGGTCTGGAACAGGCGGCGCAGGTCCGTTTCGGAGGGCTGTGTCGGGTCGGAGGAAGGGGCAAGGGCAGTCATGGCGGAACCTCGCAGGAGATGGATGTGAGGGGAATTGAACCGAGTATAAGCCCCAGGTGCGGATCAGACTGTGCGGTCTGGACGGCCACCCGCCGCGTGACCACCCACTTCAGGCCACAGTCCAGCTTGATGAGTCCCCTTAAGGGCTCCATTACAAAGCGGGGAAACCAACACTCAGGTGCATGTACACGCGGCACACTGCGAGGCGATAGACAATTCAGAGCTTCATGGAGGTTCCACTATGAAAAATATTCTGATGCTGCCCGCCCTGGCCGTTGCCCTTAGCGCCTGCACCATGATGTCGGGCAACATGATGTCGTACACGCTGGCCAAGCAGCCCGACGGGATGGCGCTGAACTCCAGCGGCACGGTGATGCCCAAGATGGACGGCACCATGGTCATGACCACCGCCAAGGTCATGGGGCTGGCCCCCAGCACCTACTACGTCGCCCACTACCACCTGATGGGCACCAAGAGTGCCGATCCCTGCGCCAGCGGCGGCGATCCCATCATGGCCAGCAAGATCGTGGGCCAGACCGACGCCACCGGTATGCTCAGCCTGTCGGGCAGCGTGGACAAGGCGGCCATCATGGACGCCAAGTATTTCAACATCCACACCGCCACCGGCCCGGACGGCACCCCGGCGGACGCGGGCGTGACCTGCACGGCCATCAACGTGTCCATGCTCAAGTGATCTGACGTCATCGTGAGAGGAGGGGAGGCCACTGTAAATCGCCGTGGCCTCCCCTCCTTTGATCCGGCAGGTTACAACCCCAGCATGCCCCGGTAACCCGCCACGATGCCCGCGCCCCAGATCAGCGCCACCAGTGCGCCGAAGGCCAGGAACGGACCGAACTTGACCCGGTTTTCCTGCTTGCGGGCCAGCTGAACCACGCCGATGATCGCACCGGCGAAGACGGCGACGAGCAGGGCCACCAGCAGCCGCTCCCAGCCCAGGAAGGCGCCGATCACGGCGGCCAGTTTCACGTCACCGAAGCCCATCGCGCTGGCGTCGTAGTGGTCCTCTGCGCCGTCGCCTGTACTGTCATTCGCCGCGCCCCGGCGGTGCTTGATCCACCAGTACACGCCGGCCACCAGCGACACGCCGCCTGCCGCCGCCAAAGAGCCCTGCACCATCAGGATCAAACCGGGGCCGCCGCCCGCGCTGCCCACCACCACGCTCAGCAGCAGGCCGCCCAGGGTCAGCAGTTCGGGAACGCGGACCACACGGCGGCTGATGCCGTTGACCGCCGCCGACAGCACTCCCACGCCCGCGCCCCACCACGGCCCCAGCCACGCCCCCGCCAGCAGGCCGAGGCTGATCTGCTGAAAGCCAATAGGAAACTCTGGATACTGGCGTTCGCGGAAGCGCCTCAGCACCCACGAACCGAACTGGTTGATGGCGACGAGCAGCCCGGCCCCAAGCAGCGCCCCATTGACCGCGCCGGCCAGATCAGGCAGCCCCTCTACCCCGTTGCGACCATTAAAAAACCCGAACAGCAGACCCAGGGCCACGCCCGGCAATGTCAATTCGTCGGGCAGGGTGTAGGTGTCCAGATCAATGGCGCTGCCCACCAGCAGCAGCGTGAACAGCACCATCAGGCCCAGGCTGCCCGCGCCGTACAGGGTCAGGGGAAACAGCAGGGCAATGGCAGCGTAGCCCAGCCCGGTCAGCGCCTCGACGATGGGGTAACGGGTCTTGATCGGCGCGCGGCAGTAGCGGCATTTGCCGCCCAGCGACAGCCACGAGAACAGCGGCACCAGATCGCGCGGGGACAGGCCGTGGTCACAGTGGGGGCAATGACTGGGCGGAAAGGCGATGTTCTCACCGCGCGGCAGCCGCCAGATCAGTACGTTGGAAAAAGAGCCCACCAGCAGGCCGAACAGCCCAGCGAAGACCACCAGCAAGACGTCGAGATTCACGGCAGAAGTGTAGGCGCCGCAGCCTTACAGTGGCCTTCCACCGCTCCAGATCGCCCTGTGGCCGCTTTAAGGCCCGGCTGCGCCCACCTTCTGGCCGCGTGATAGGGACACCAGTGGAATCCTCGACAAAACGATGGAGGGACGAGCGAAGCAAACAGGTGCAGAACGAACTGCCGTCTGTTTCGTTCACCCTCCGGCAGAGCGCGGGCTGACCCACTCCACGCCCGGAATGCGTATTAGGCCCACCTTTTGACTGCGTTCCAAGTTGGACACCCCTGGCCGGAGCAGTGAAATACTGGGCGAATAAAATCTGGGGTGACGCTGCCTTTTGGTCTCCTGACACCCCGTTGATGGCCTCCTCCAGCGCTTCATCCGCTTTGACCCCGCCGCTTGCGGCGTTCCAAAAGGTACCCAACATGACGCAAACTCCCGCAATGACCACCTCCGCCGCCCCCGCGCCCCGCACACCCGCCCTGCCGCAGATCATCCAGGGCGGCATGGGCGTGGGCATCTCGCACTGGGGGCTGGCGCAGGCCGTGTCCCGGATCGGGCAACTGGGCATCGTGTCGTGTACCGGCATCGACAACGTGCTGGTGCGCCGCCTGCAGGACGGCGACGAGGGCGGGCATGTGCGCCGCGCCCTTGGGCACTACCCCAACCAGGCACGCGCCGAGAAGGTTATCCGGATGTATTTCCTGGAAGGCGGGCGCGAGCCGGGCCAGGCCTACCGCCGCGTGCCGCTACCCACCGTCACCAAGCACGGCGCAGCCTGGGAACTGGGCGTGATGGGCAGCTTCGTGGAGGTCTTTCTGGCCCGCGAGGGCCACGACAACCCGGTGGGCGTCAACCTGCTGACCAAGCTGCAACTGCATACCGTCCCGGCGCTGTACGGCGCGATGCTGGCCGGGGCCGACACCGTGATCATGGGTGCGGGCATTCCCCGTGAGATTCCCGGCGTGCTGGACGCGTTCGCAGCGGGCGGGCAGGCCTCGATCAAGCTGGACGTGAAGGGCGGGGACGCCGCCGTCCTGAATTTCGATCCCGCCGAGTACGGGCTGGAACGGCGGCAGTTGCCACGCCCGAAGTTCTACCCGATTGTCACCTCGCACATTCTGGCCGGGGTGCTGATGAAAAAGGCCAGCGGATCGGTGGAGGGGTTTGTCATTGAAGGTCCCACCGCCGGGGGCCACAACGCCCCGCCGCGCGGCACCCCCACCTTTGACGAGTCCGGCCAGCCGATCTACGGCGAGCGCGACATTGCCGATCTGGACGAGATGAAGAAGCTGGGCCTCCCCTTCTGGCTGGCCGGCAGCCGCGCCACCCCCGAAGCGTTGCAGGAAGCGCTCTCACGCGGCGCGGCGGGCATTCAGGTGGGCACGCTGTTTGCCTACTGCGCCGACAGCGGCCTGCGGAACGATCTGCGCGAGGAAGTGCATGTGCAGACCAAGAATGGCGGCGTGGACGTGTACACCGATCCGCTGGCCTCGCCCACCGGCTTCCCGTTCAAGGTGGTGCAGATGGATGACACGCTGGCCCGCCCGGAGCTGTACGCGGCCCGCCCGCGTGTGTGCGACATCGGCTATCTGCGCGAGGCCTACGCCGCAGAAGACGGCAAGACCGGCCTGCGCTGCGCCGCCGAACCCGTAGACGCCTACGTCGCCAAGGGCGGCAAGATCGAGGACACCGTGGGCCGCAAATGCCTGTGCAACGCCCTGATGACCGACGCCGGCTACGCCCAGGTCCAGAAGGGCGGCTACGTGGAAGATTCGCTGATGACCAGCGGCGACAGCCTGAACGACATCGCCGCGTGGCCTTTGGGATACAGGGCAGAGGATGTGGTGAAGTTCTTGCTGGGGCGGTACACGCCAGGGGCATAACGCTCGGTCAAAGCAATGGGGGCCGCGTCTCGATCACGCGGCCCTCATTGCTCTTCACTCTCTACAGCAGCTTCAGTGATGCCCCCCGAAATGCCCCAATTGCGGCACGTTCGGCCTCCACTCTGGCCGTTCCACCACTTCCCCGAATAGATCGTATTCGTCGCTGTCCTCGATTCGGGCGCGCACGATGTCGCCAATCTTCACCTGACCCGCGAAGTCGCCCGCGAACAGGTAGACCTGACCGTCGATGCCGGGCGCGTCGCCCTTGGTACGCCCGATCAGGCGAGTGCCCGGCGCGTCGCCCTCATCGTCGTTGAATTCATCCACGATCACGTCCATCACGCGGCCCACCTTCTCGGCCAGCCGCTCGGTGCTGATACGCTGGGCGACTTCCATAAAGCGGGCCAGCCGCTCCTGCTTCACGTCGTCCGGCACGGGGTCCGGCAGGGCGTTGGCGTCGGCCTCCTCTACATCCGAGTAGGCGAAGGCCCCCACGCGGTCTAGCCTCGCGTCCTCTAAAAAGGTCAGCAGCTCGCCGAATTCTTCCTCGGTCTCGCCGGGAAAGCCGACGATAAAGGTGCTGCGGATGGTCAGTTCGGGGCAGATGGTGCGCCAGCGCCGGATGGTGTCCAGCTGCTTGCCCGCGCCGGGCCGCCGCATCAGCCGCAGGATGCGCGGCGAGGCGTGTTGCAGCGGCACGTCCAGGTACGGCAGGATCTTGCCCTGCGCCATCAGCTCCACGATTTTATCGACATGCGGGTACGGGTAGACGTAGTGCATCCGCACCCATGCGCCCATCTCGCCCAGCTTGACGGCCAGATCGGTCAGGTGGGCGCGGACCTGTTCGCCCTGGAACTCGGACTCGCGGTAACGCACGTCCACGCCGTAGGCGCTGGTGTCCTGCGAGATCACCATCAGCTCTTTGGTGCCGCCTGCGATCAGGCGGAAGGCCTCGTACAGCACCGCGCCCGCGTCGCGCGAGACCTGAAGGCCGCGCAGTTTGGGAATGATGCAGAACGCGCAGGTGTGGTTGCAGCCCTCGGCGATCTTGACGTAGGCGTAGTGCCGGGGCGTCAGCTTGATGGTGGGGGCGAACACGTCGCCGTGCTTGGTGACCTCACGCTCGGGGCGCATGCCGGGGGCCGCGACGGGCAACACACCGGTAAACTCGTCGGTTTCGATGGGCAGCAGCTCGCGCACGTGCATCATCACGTCGTCCACCGCCTCGCTGCCGGTGATGGCGGCGACTTTGGGGTGGCGTTCCAGAATCTTGTCGGGGCGCTCGCCCAGGCAGCCGGTGACGATCACGCGGCCCGTGGCCTCCAGCGCCTCGCCGATGGCGCTCAGGGATTCCTCCACGGCGGGCGTGATGAAGCCGCAGGTGTTGACGATCACGGCGTCCGCGCCCTCGTAGCTGCTCGCCACCTCGTAACCCTCCACCCGCAGTTGCGTCAGGATGCGTTCGCTGTCCACCAGCGCCTTGGGGCAGCCCAGGCTGATGAAACCCACCTTGCGGCTTCCCACGTTTTGGATGCCCACTGTTTGTTTATTGACAATCGCGGGCGAATCTACTGTTTGAGTCATGCGCTCTCCTCCGTCCTCTCGCCTCTCTCCAGCGGGGGGCCAGAGGCAGGGTCAGCCCGGCAGTTTACAGGAAAGCGGGAGACAGGAGCAGGCCGCAGCTCACGAAATGCCGGGAACAGTGCGGGGATAGAGCGTCACGCTTCTCCCGCACGCGCCCCAATCCGGCCCCCAATGTCGCGCCGCAGCTGCGCGCCCTCGAACTCCACCCGGTCGGCCAGCGCGTAGGCCCGCGCCAGGGCCGTGTTCAGCGTCGGGGCCACCGCCGTGACGGCCAGCACGCGTCCGCCGCTGCTCTGCAACCCGCCGTCCAACTCGCGGGTTCCGGCGTGGTAGATGATCTCGTCTTCACCCACGTCCGGCAGGCCCAGCCGCACGCCGCGCAGCGGATCGCCGGGGTAGCCGGGGGCCGCCAGAATGACCACCGCGCTGGCATCGTCGCTGAAGCGGACGGTCTGCGGCTCCAACTGGCCCCGCGCCGCGTCCAGGCAATGCTGGGCGAGGTCACTTTGCAGGAGGGGCAGTACGGCCTCGGCCTCCGGGTCACCGAAGCGGGCGTTGAATTCCACCACCTTCGGGCCGTCCGGCGTGAGCATCAACCCGGCGTACAGCACGCCGCAGAACGGCAGCCCCTCGGCGCGCATGCCGGCCAGGGTGGGGGCGATGACGCGCTCCCGGATGGCCGCCAGATCAGCGTCCGACAGCGGGAAAGGACAGATCACGCCCATGCCGCCGGTCATGGGGCCGATGTCGCCCTCGAAGATGGTCTTGTGATCCTGGCTGGGCGGAGTCAGGGCAAACGCCACGCCGTCGGTCAGGGCCAGCACCGACACCTCCTGCCCGGTCATGAAGTCCTCAATGACCGCGCAGGCGTCCGGCACGCTGAAGATGTCGCGCAGGGCCGCTCCCGCCTCGGCCTGGGTGTGAGCAATCGTGACACCCTTGCCCGCCCGCAACGCGGCGTCCTTGATCACGGTGGGGGTGGACTGGGTGTCCAGATGGGCCAGCGCCGCATCCAGATCATCGAAAGTCTGATGGTGCGCGGTGGGAATCCCGTGCCGCCGCATGAACGCCTTGCTCCAGCCCTTGTCGCCTTCCAATCGGCTGGCCGCCGCCGTGGGGCCGAAGGCGGGCACGCCGCGCGCCGTGCAGGCGTCCACCACCCCGGCCGCCAGGTACGCCTCCGGGCCGACGATCACCACGTCCGCCGCCTCGCGCACCGCCAGTTCGGCCAGCGCGTCGGCGTCCTGGGGGCTGTCCAGCACCTGGGCCAGCTCCGCAATGCCGGGGTTGCCGGGGGTACACAGCACCGTATGCCCCTGCCGGGCGCAGGCGTGCACGATGGCGTGTTCACGCCCGCCGCCGCCGATCACCAGCACCCTCAAGACGAACGCACCGCTTTCTTCTGCCAGTAGCGCATCAGCCCCTGCACGCTCATCCACGGCGGGCAGGCGAAGTTGTAGCGGGCGGGCAGGTCTTCCCCCTCTGCCAGCAGTTCCTGCATCAGGACTTTGGTGTACCCCTTCGAGATCGCCTCGAAGTCCTGGCCCGCCTCCATCCCGGCGTGGATGCGCCCGGCGTCCAGTTCCATCTTGTCCAGCAGGCCGTCCCAGTGGGCCGCGTCATGGGCATAACTGCCGTAGTGGGCCAGATGCAGGGTCTGGGCGTCGCGCCCGCGCAGCGCCGCCACGCTCTGCCGCCACGCCTCCAGATCGATGTCCGGCGGCGGCGTGGGCGCACGCGGGGTCTGGTGCGTGTCCAGGCGCACGCCACCCACATCGCCCACGAACAGCTCCGGCCCGACGTGGTAGGCCAGATGGTGAACCGCATGGCCCGGCGTGTACAGCGCGTCGACGCTCAGGTCACCGATGCGGAAGGTCTCGCCGCCCGCCAGCACGGTCAGTTTTTCGGGGGGGATGGGAAGCATCTCGCCCCACAGACGCTCCATCGCGTCGCCGTAGATCTGGGTGGCGCTGGCCACCAGCCGTTCGGGGCTTGCCAAATGTTTGGCGCCGCGCTCGTGGACGTAGGCCCGCGCCTCCGGCACCCGAGACAGGATCGTTCCGGCGGCCCCGGCGTGGTCAAAGTGAATATGCGTGAGCAGCAGGTGGCGCACGTCGTTCAGCGTGGCGCCCAGCGCCTCGATGCCTGCCGTCAGCGCAGGCAGGGTACTGCCAGGGCCGGTGTCCACCACCGCCAGCCCATCGCCGGTGTCCAGGAGGTAGGCGGCGATCACGCCGGGGGTGGCCTGAAAGTTCAGGTCCACGGTCTGCACCCCGCCCGGCGCGGCGCTCACGCGGCCCCCGTCACGCGCGCGGCGGCCAGCAGGGCGGCGGCGGCGAACTGCACGGCGGCCACAGTTCGCAGCGTCCGCACGTTCGCGGCGGCCTTGAGCGGCCCCAGACTGAGGGCCAGGATAAAGGTGGCGCTGACCGCAACGGCAGCGCAGAAAAGCCAGAGAAGCATGGGAGGCAGGATACCGTCCGGTCTGCCGGGTGTGGGGCTCTCCTGCCTATCGCCGCGTGGTCAGCGCGATCAGCGCGTCCCAGTCGTCCGGCTGCCGGGCATCGTCCAGGGCGGCGCGGTTGCGGCCCGTGAAGCCGCACTTCTGGCACTGGTGCACCAGAATCCAGCCCTTCTTGCCGCTCTGCTCCGCGCCCACCGGCACCAGCAGGCCGTGGCAGGTGCTGGCGCGGTCACCCGGCAGCACGTCCACGTGCAGGCTGTGCAGGCACGCGGGGCAGTGGTTGCGGACGCTGCCGTTGGTCAGCGGCAAGACCTCCGCGCCGCAGTTGCGGCACACGAAGGCGTTGTTGGTGCCCTGCACGGTAAAGCGGCGGCCCGCCGTGTCGGTCACGCCCGGCCCCGCAGCTGCCGCCCGCGCGCTGCCCAGCGGGCATCCAGAAACGCGCGGATCACGGCGGTGCCCACCAGCGCCGTGCCCAGCAGCAGGTAGGCCAGCCCGGCCCCGCTGACCACCCAGCCCTGCCACGCCACCGAACCGGCCAGCATACCGATCACGAACACCACCAGCCCCGCCACCATGCAGAAGCCCACGGTCAATCGCCAGGCCCACACGCTGCCGCGCCAGACGTTGTAAAGCAGGACAGCTGTGGCAAAAGCGTAGAGCAGGTTGCGCAGCCAGTCGGCCGTCTGCCCCTGCACCAGCCCGGCCACGAACGGCGTGATCGTCACCATGAAGATGCCGAGCAGCACCGCCAGCGTGGGCGTGCGCCCGGCCTCGGCCTGCTGCGCGTTGAAGGGGGAGGGGGCGGCCATCAGACCCCTATTTCAGCACGGCGGGGGCGGGACAATTGGGGGGCAGGGAGTATCCTGGGGCATGTCTGATCCGGCCTTCAAAGCGATGAGCGTTGAAGAGTACCTCCGCACCGAGGAACTCAGCCCGTACAAGCGCGAGTACGTGGGAGGTTTCGTGTACCCGCTGCACGGGCAGGCGGGAGCGAGCAGGTCTCATTCTCTGATCGGTGGCAATATTTTTGCGGCGCTTCATGCGGCAGCCCGGAAAGCTGATTGCCGAGTTCATCAGTCCGATATGCGCCTGAGCCTGGAGGGCAGCAGCACGTTCTTTTACCCGGACGTGATGGCGGTGTGCGACAGGGACAGTGGAACCCGGATGGCCGAAACGTCGCCCTGCTTGCTGGTGGAAGTCCTGTCGCCCAGCACCGCCGCGCATGACCGGGTGGGCAAGTACGGCATGTACACCGCCATTCCCAGCCTGCAAACCTACCTGATCGTGGAACAGGAGGAACGGCGGGTCTACGCCTACACGCGCCAGGGCCAGACCTGGGCGCTGGCCGAGCTGAGTGGGCAGGGCCAAGTGGAGATCGCCTGCCTGGGCCACACGCTCACGCTGGACGAGATCTACGCCGGGGTGCTGTAGCGAGAGGGGCAGGTGAACGCGCCCCTCCCATAGAGGCGAGGGCGCGTTTGCGTGTTCCGCGTTACTTCTTCTGCAACACGGCGATATACGCCTTCAACGCGTCCGCCGCGCGCCCCTGCTTGAAGGGGTTGAATTTGGTGGGATCGAACGGGCCGCCCTGCGCGTTCTGGCCGCCCGCCGCGCCCCTCGCGGCCTGACCGCCGGGACGCTGCCCCGCGAATCCACCGCCCAGGCCGCCGGGCACACCGGGAATCCGCACGCCCGCGCCGCCCTGAGTGCCGCCGCCGGCCTGCCGCTGGGCGCGCTGGGCCTCCCTTTCCTTCTCGGCCTTGAGCACCAGGGAATCCAGCGCCGTGAGCTGCTTGTCGGTCAGGATCTTGTCCTCGATCTGGGTCAGGTATTTCTTGGCGTCGTTGGGCTGCACGCCCGTGGCCTTTTGCAGGGCGGTCAGGATCGGCAGCAGTTGCTTGGCCTGCGCCTTGCTCATGGCGGTGGCCTTGTTCTTCTCCAGTTCGGGCAGCAGGCGGATGTCCTGCGCCAGATCGTTGACGGTCTGGAACTGGGCCATGCGCGCGCGCATTTCCGGCGTCATCTGGCGGTTCGGGGTGGTCTGCTGTGCACTGGCAAACGCGGCGAGGGTCAGAACGCTGGTCAGCAAGAGGATATTTTTCATGGAGTTCGCTCCTTGGGAAGAGGGCTGAGGCCGGATGGTCACAGCGCTGGCCTCACTCGTACCTGAGGCTGTCCACCGGATCCAGGCGCGCGGCCCGCGCCGCCGGGTAGTAGCCGAAGAAGATGCCCACCAGGGCGCTGAAGATGAACGCGACGACGATGGGCGTGGCGCTGAAGACCGGCGCGATGCCAAAGAAGTTGCCCGCGTAGGCCGCCGCGACGCCCAGGCCCAGACCGATGACGCCGCCGCCGATGGACAGCAGGCTGGCCTCCACCAGAAACTGCGTGAGGATGTCGCGCGGCTTGGCCCCCAGCGCCTTGCGGACGCCGATCTCGCGGGTGCGCTCGGTGACCGAGACCAGCATGATGTTCATGATCCCGATGCCGCCCACCAGCAGGCTGATGCCTGCGATGGCCCCCACCAGAATGGTCAGTGTGGAGGTGATGGCGTTCAGGCTGGCGAGGCTGTCGGCCTGGTTCTGCACCTGAAAGTCCAGATTCTCAGGATCGGTCTGCTCGTGGCGCACGCTGAGCAGATCGGTCACGTCGGTCTGAAGTTGGGTCAGGTCTTTGGCGTTGCTGGCCGAGAGGTAGACGTTGCTGACGGTGGGCTGTCCGCCCGCGCTGTTGGTGCGCGAGAAGCGCTGGAGGAAGGTGCTCAGCGGGATCAGCACCTGACTGTTGGCGTTGCCGAAGCCGCTGTTGCCCTTGTCGGGCAGCACGCCCACCACCGTGAAGGTCACGCTGCCCAGGCGGATCTTCTGGTTCAGGGCGTCCGTGTCCGCCGCACCCTCGCCCCACAAGTCCACCAGCACCTGGTGACCGATGACTGCCGTGCGTTTGCGGCCGTCCACGTCGGCCTGCGTGAAGTAGTCGCCGGCCTCGACGGGGCTGTTGCGCACCGCCGCGTAGGCCGGCCAGGTGCCCACCACGCTGGCCTGGGTGTTGACGCGGCCCAGCTTGGCCTGCACGTTGCTGTTGACGGTGGGGGCCACGCCGGACACGCGGTCTCCGAAAGCAGCGGCCAGCGCCTCGGCGTCCTTGACGGTGATGGTCTGGCGCGGGCCGCCGCGCACCAGACTGCCGCCCCCGCCGCCACGCGCGCTCTGGACGGTCAGCAGGTTGGTGCCCAGCGATTCCAGCCGGTCTGTCACGCCCGCCGTGCTGCCCTGGCCGATGGCGGTCAGCGCCACCACCGCCGCCACGCCGATGATCACGCCCAGCGCGGTCAGGACGCTGCGCATGGGCGTGCCGATGATCGCCCGCCACGCAATCGTGAAGGCCCCGCCCAGACCGATGCCGCGCCGCAGAGGTGGAGAGGCCGGTGCTGTGGGCGTCGCCTCACGCTTCAGGTCAGAGGTAGTCGTCATCCGCCCGCCCGTCGGGGGGTCTGCCGCGTATCGGATTCCATCAGGCCGTCGCGCACACGGATGATTCGCTCGGCGTAGGCCCCGATTTCCGGCTCGTGCGTGACCAGCACCACCGTGGTGCCCTCGGCGTGCAGTTCACCGAACAGGGCCATGACCTCCTCACCCGTGCGGGTGTCCAGGTTGCCGGTGGGTTCGTCGGCCAGCAGCAGGCGGGGACTGCCGGCCAGGGCGCGGGCCACCGCCACGCGCTGTTTCTGCCCGCCGCTGATCTGGCTGGGCAGGTTGCGGGCCTTGTCCTCCAGGCCCACGCGGCGCAGCACGTCCAGGGCGCGTTCGCGGCGCTCGGCGGCGGGCACCCCGGCGTAGGTCAGCGGCACCTCCACGTTTTCCAGCAGGTTCAGCCGGGGCAGCAGGTGAAACGCCTGAAACACGAAGCCGATGTCGGTGTTGCGGGCCTCGGCGCGTTCGTTCTCGGACAGGGTGGTCACGTCGCGCCCGCCCAGGGCGTAGCTGCCCGCGCTGGGGCGGTCTAACAGGCCGATGATCTGCATCAGCGTGGTCTTGCCGCTGCCCGAAGGCCCCATCAGGGCCACCATCTCGCCCTGGCCGATCTGCACGTCCACGCCTTTCAGGGCCTCGAAGACCACGTCGCCCTGCTCGTAGACCTTGCGGATACCGCGCAAGTCCACGACGGGCGGCGCTGAACCCACCGGCCGCGTCGCCTGCATCACGCCGGAAGCGGTCACGGTGCGCCTCCGAAGCCGCCGGGAGGGCCTCCGCCGAAGCCGCTGTTGTTGGTGCGGGGAGAACCAGAACCGCCAGAAGTGGATGTCCCGCGCGCGCTGCCCGGCACGATCACGTCCTGCCCGGCTTCTAGGCCCTCGGTGATCACGGTATTCGTGCCGTCGGTGGCGCCCGCCATGACGCGCACGCGTTCCGGCTCCGCGTCCGGCGTGGCGCCCGGCACCTCCACGTAACTGCGGTTCCTGACCGTCTGGATGGCCTTGCTAGGCACGATCAGGCCGCGTTCCTGGCTCTGGATGATCTCGGCCTCGGCGGTCATGCCGCTCCTGAGCTGGCCGTCCGGATTGGGCAGCGTGACGGTGGCGGTGAACACGCTGATGCCGCTGGACTGCGTGGCCCCCGGCGACACGCGCGCCACCTTGCCGGTAAAGGTCTGGCCGTCGTAGGCGTCCAGCGTGACCTCCGCCGTCTGCCCGGCCTGCACCCCCGCGATCTCGGTTTCGTCGATCTGCACCGGCAGGTTCAGGGTGCTGTCGTCCAGGATGGTCAGGATGGTGGTGCCGCTGTTCACCACGGTGCCCGCGTCGGCGCTCACCGTGCTGACCACGCCGCTGATCGGCGCGTACAGCTTGAGGCTGGCACGCGACTGCTGCGCGGTTTCCAGCGCAGTCTGGGCCTGCTGCACGGCGATCTGCGCGCCACGCAGGTTCTCGGCGTCGCTGCTGGCCCCGGTGCTGCTCTGGGTCTGGGCGGCGCTCAGGGACGCGCGGGCACTGTCCAGCGCGAGCTGCGCTTTCGTGACCGTGGCCTGCGCGGCGTTCAGATCGGCGTCGGACAGCGCGCCGATGGCGTGCAGTTGCCGCTGCCCGTCCAGGGTGCGCTGCGCCTCGGCCAGGGTCTGCTGCGCCCCCAAGACGCTGTTCCCGGCGCTGCTCACGCTGCTGCCGCGCCCCGCCGCGCTGCTGGCCTGGTTCGCACGGGTGGCGTCCAGGCTGGCGCGGGCCTTGTCCAGATTCAGCTGGGCGGTCTGGACATTCTGTTCCACCGCGTCGCTGCTCAGACGGGTCAGCAGCTGCCCTTTCGTGACGCGCTCGCCCACCGGCGGCACGGCCCCCACCGTGCCCGCCTGATCGGCCCCCACCGTGCGGGTGGCCCCGGCCTCCAGCGTGCCGGGGCCGTTGACGCTGATGCGCACCTGGCCGCGCTGCACCGTCGCGGTGGTCACGGTGGGCGCGGTCACGGCGGTCTCGGCGCCCGTCCGCGCCAGGTACACGCCGCCGCCCACGCTGCCCAGCAGCAGCGCCCCCAGGACGAACAGCGGCCAGCGCCGGGGCCGCGCCGCCTGGCCGCGCGCAGGGGTGGACGTGGTGGTCACAGCGCCCCGCCGATGCCGGTCAGGTTCTGCCCGCTGGCGACGGACAGGGCGGCCAGGGCCTCCAGCACGTTGTCCTGGGCCTGCAGGCGGGCGAACTGCGCCTTTTTCAGGCTCAATTGCGAGGTCTGCAATTCCACCGGGCTGATGGTGCCGCTCTTGAGGCGGGCGGCGTCCTGGGTGTAGGTCTTGAGGGCCGCCGCCTCACGCGCCTGCGCTACGCCCAGCAGTTCGGCGCTGTTTTGGGCTGTCTGGTATGCGCTGGCAAGGGCCTGCGCGGCACTCTTGGCGGCGCTGTCCACGCCCCGCTGCGCGTTCGCCAGGGCGGTGCGGGCGTCCTGCAGCGTGCGGGCCGGGGTGAAGTCGTTGTCGGCCAGCTTGACGTTCAACTGCGCGGCGGCCAGATCGTTGTTCGCCGACACCTGCGAGGTCAGCGTGCCCAGGCCCGCCTGCAACCGGCTCAGGGTGGTGCTGAGCTTGGGCACGGTGGCCACCCCGGCGGCCCGTACGCCGCCCCCCAGCCCGGTCAGGGTGGACAGCCGCGCGCTGGCGAGGCCCACCTGGGCTTTGGCATCTGCCAGGTTCTGCTGGCTGCCCGACAGCGTGTTCTGGGCATTGTTCACGTCCAGCGCGGTGGCGTTGCCGATGCCCTGCTTGACCTGCGCCACCTGCACCGCCTTGCTGTCCACCGAAACCTGCAGGGTCTGCAGCGCCACGTTCTCCTGCGCCTCCAGCAGCGCCGTGTAGGCCGTGACCGTGCTTTGCAGGGTGTTGAGCCGCGCGCCGCGCAGCGCCGCCTGGGCCTGGGCCTGACCGCCCGACGCGCTCAGCTTGGCGGCCACCAGCGCGCTGGGATCGGCCTGCGCGGCGCGGTTGGCCGCCTGCGCCTTGTCCAGATTGGCCTGCGCGGTCTTCACGTCGGCGTTGTTGGTCAGGGCGGCGGTCACGGCGGCGCTGGCCGTCACGGCGGGCGCACCCTGCGCCAGGGCAGCGGGCAAGAGCAACAGGGAGGCCGTCAGAAGGACTCGATTGCGTGTTTTCGTGGGGTTCATCGGGGGCCTCCGGCAGCGCTTTGAAGTTGAAGCAGGTTGGTCTGGGCGGTGATGCGGGCGGCCAGCAGGTCACGCTCCGCCCCGGCCAGTTCGAGTTCGGCGGCGCTGACGTCGTCCGCCGTGCCGGTGCCGGCTTCCAGGCGGGTCTGGGCCGTTTGCAGGGCGAGCTGCGCCACCTGCACGCCCGTCTCACGGGTCTGCACGGCGATCAGCGCGGTTTGCAGGGTGCTGTAACGGGTTCGTACGTCCAGCTCAGCATTCTGCTGCGCCACGTTCAGCGACAGCTGCGCCTGCGTGACGCTGGCCTGCGCCGCCGAGAGCTGGGCTTTCTGACCCGGCGAGTACACCACGTAACTGCCGGTGACGCTGGCGCTCAGGCGGCTGGCCGTGGAGGCCGTGGCCGAGACCCCCAGCGGCAGGCTGTACCCCGCGCTGAGCGTTCCCTGCTGCAGGTTCAGGGCCGTGGTCAGGCCGCCGCCCCCGCCGGGGCCGTAGCGCACGCTGGCGGTCAGGTCAGGCAGGGTGGCCTGGCGCTGCTGGCTGGTCAGATCGTCCTGCGCGGCCTCCAGGGTGTTCTGCGCCCCAATGACTTCTGAACGTGAGGCCCTGGCCTGCGCCACCAGCGCCGCCACGTCCGGCAGCGTGACTTGCGTGGTGGGCAGGGTGCTGAAGGTCACGTCCCCCACCTCACTGCCCAGCGCCGCCTCCAGCCCGCGCCGCGCCGCGTCCAGACTGGCGGCGGCCTGCACCTGCGCCCCCTGGGCACTTTGAACGGCGGCCTGGGCACTCAGGACGGCCCCGGCAGTGGCGTTGCCGACGCCCTGCTGGGTCTGGGTGACGGTCAACTGGCGCTGCCGCAGGGCCAGGGTGCGGGCCGCGATGTCCATGTCCTGCGTCGCCAGCACCGCCGCAAAATACTGCCCCGCCACGTTCAGTCGCGCCGAGTTCTGGGCGTCGGTCAGCCGTGCCTGGGCCAGCGCCAGCCCGCGTTCGGCGGTTTTCAGACCGCTCCCGTTACTCGCCCACGGCAGCAGCCCCAGGCTGACGTTCACGCCCGCTGCGCCACTGGTGCTGCCCGCCGTGGCCGTGCCGTCCGCCGCCGTGCCTGGGCCGCTGTAGGCCGCGTTGCCGTTGACCGAGACCGTCAGGCCCAGCGCCGTGCGCGCCGCGTTCAGATTGGTCTGGGCCGTCTGCACGCTCAGGCGCGCGGCGGTCACGCTGGGGGCGGCGTCCAGACGGTTCAGGGCGTCTTCCAGGGTAAACGGCGTGCCAGTCTGCGGCTGTGCGGACTGCGCGGAGGCCGCGCCGCCCAGGGCCAGCGTCAGGCAGACCAGCTGCAAGGGTGGGGGCCGTGAAGATCGGGGGGCGTTCATGACCGGCAGTCTGGGGGCGGCGTGCGAACGCTCCGCGCAGGCTTTTCGAAGATTTGTCGAAGGCGCCCCCACGCCGTCTGAATCAGCGTCGAGGCCAGATTGGAGGCCCGGTCTTCCCCCGCTGACCTTCGCCCAGTCTTCACGCGGCGGGGCTACTGTGGGCCGCATGAACGGGACTCGCGGGGGGCAACATGAAAACAGCACGAGGCGGACGGCGGCCACACCTTCAGCCCTCCTGACGGGCGGGCCGCGCCCATGAGCGCCCTGCTGCTGATCGTGGAGGACGAGCCGCAACTGGCCGAGGTGCTTGAGGCCTACGCTCGCCAGGAGGGCTACCGCACCGAGCGGGCCGGGGACGGCATTGCGGCCCTGAGCGCCTTCCGGGCCGTCAGCCCAGACCTGATCCTGCTGGACGTGATGCTGCCCGGCAAGAGTGGCCTGGACGTCCTGAAGACCGTCCGGGCGGACGGCGGCACCCCGGTGATCCTGGTGACCGCCCGCGCCGAGGAAACCGATCAGATCGTGGGGCTGGAACTGGGCGCGGACGACTACGTGGTCAAGCCGTTCCGCCCGCGCGAGGTGATGGCCCGCGTCAAGGCGGTGCTGCGCCGGGCGAGCGCCGCCCTGGAAGACCTGGACAAGCCGCTGCGGGTGGGGCCGCTGGAGATCGATCCCCGCGCCGTCCTGGCCCGCGTGAACGGGCAGGCGCTGACGCTGACCCCCGCCGAATTCCGGCTGCTGTCTCATCTGGCGCAGTCGCCGGGCCGCGCCTTTACCCGCGAGGAACTGCTCGCGGCGGCGCTGCCCGACTCTGAGGCGCTGGAACGGGTGGTGGACGCGCATCTGGCCGGGGTGCGGCGCAAGCTGGAGGCGGCGGGGGCGGCGGGCCTGCTGCGCACCGTGCGCGGCGTGGGCTACCGGCTGGAGGCCACCGGTTGAAGCAGACGCCGGCCTCCCGCAGGCGCGGCCTCTCGCTGGGGTTCACGCTGCTGCTGGCCATGCTGGCGGTGGTGGGGCTGTCGGTGGGCAGCACCTTCGTGTTTTCCAATCTGGCGGTGCAGGGCGAGTTCCGCCGCCTGCCGCCGGAAGTGCAGCAGTACCTGCGCGCCCAGCAGGAGGCGCAGCGCCGGGGCGAGGTGATCGTGGCCGCGCCGACGCCGCAGATCCGCACCGGCACCCCGGCTGATCCCTACCTGCCCCCTGGCCGCAGCAGCCCGGACGTGAACGGCGTGGTGCGCGGCGCGGGCGGCAACGACATCGTGATCGAGGCCGGCGCCAGGGTGCGGGGCCGGGACGACAGTGGTGGGCCGCCCCGGGGCTTCACGCCGCGCACCCAGGACTTTCTGGAGAACATTCAGCGCAACCTGCTGCAGGTGGGGCTGCTGGCCGCCGCCGCGTCGGCGCTGCTGGCCTTCGTGCTGTCGCGGCGGCTGGCCCGGCCGATCCTGGCCGTCTCGGCGGCGGCGGCGGGGCTGGCGCGCGGGGACCTGAGCGTCCGCGCCCCGGTGCTGAGCGGCGAGCGCGAACTGGCCGAACTGGCGGGCAACTTCAACGAGATGGCCGCCAACCTTCAGCGGCTGGAAAACGAGCGGCGGCAGGCGGTGGCCGACATCGCCCACGAGCTGCGTACCCCGCTGGCGATCATGCAGGCGCGGCTGGACGCCCTGGAGGACGGCGTGTACACGCTGAGCCCCGAGCAGGTGGCGCTCCTGAGCCAGCAGACCCAGCAGCTCACGCGGCTGGTGGACGATCTGCGCACCCTGACGCTGGCCGAGGCGGGCCGCCTGCGCCTGCAGCCCGGGGCGCTGGATCTGGCCGCCCTGAGCGCCGGGGTGGTGCGCGATCTGACAGACCGGGCCGGGGCGCGCGGCGTCACGCTGCAGCTGAACGCGCCGCACCCCGCCCCGCTGCACGCCGACGCCGGGCGGGTGCGCCAGATCGCCGTGAACCTGCTGGAGAACGCGCTGCAACACGCCTGCAGCCGCGTCCAGATCAGCGTGGAGACCAGCGGCGCACAGGCGTGGCTGCACGTGGACGACGACGGCCCCGGCATTCCCGAACCCAGCCGCGAGGCCGTCTTCACCCGCTTTACCCGCCTGGACAGCAGCCGCACGCGCGGCACCGGGGGCAGCGGCCTGGGCCTGGCCATCGTGCAGGAGCTGGCGCATGCACACGGGGGCGAGGCGCGGGCCGAGCGGGGGCCGCTGGGCGGGGCGCGTTTCACGGTGCGGCTGCCACTGAGCGGGTAGAGGTGAGGGAGGGGGGGCGGCTGGCTGGCCTGACGCCAGGGGCCAGCAGGGTTCTGCCGGCTGCCTCACCCCCGTGACATACTGCGCCCCGATGAAGAAGCGCATTCTGCTGCTGGCCGGCGGCCAGTCCGGGGAACACGAGGTCAGCCTGATGAGCGCCCGCAGCGTCCTGGCCGCCCTGCCGCGTGACCAGTTCGACGTGACCCCGGTGGCCATCAGCAAGCAGGGGCGCTGGCTGCCGCCCACTGACACCCGGCAGGCGCTGGAAAACGGCGTGGCAGCCTCTGGAGGCGATCTGGTGTTGCACCGCGTCGCCAGCGCCGAGGGCTACGACGCCGTCTTTCCGCTGCTGCACGGCCCGATGGGCGAGGACGGCACGGTGCAGGGCCTGCTGACGCTGGCGGGCATTCCGTTCGTGGGCAGCGGTGTGCTGGGTTCGGCGGTCAGCATGGACAAGGTGATGACCAAGCAGGTGCTGGCCTCGGCCGGCATTCCGCAGGTGGCGTGGCGGCTGGCGGTACGGCGCGAGTGGCAACAACACCAGGACGCCGTGCGGGCGCGGGCCGCCGAACTGGGCTTTCCGCTGTTCGTCAAGCCGGCCAACCTGGGGTCCAGCGTGGGCATCAGCAAGGTGCGTGGGCCGGCTGACCTGGACGCCGCGCTGGACCTGGCCTTCAGCCTAGACCGCCGGGTGATTCTGGAAGCCATGACCGCCCACAAACCGCGTGAACTGGAGGTGGGCGTGCTGGGCAACGACTCGCCCATCGCCAGCCCGGTGGGCGAATTGCGCTTCGGGGCCGAGTTCTACGACTACGAGACCAAATACACCGAGGGCCGCGCTTCCGTGCATATTCCCGCTCCCATCCCCGATGACGTGTCGGGGCGCGTGCGGGAACTGGCCCTGACGGCCTTCCGCGCGCTGGACTGCGCCGGGCTGGCCCGCGTGGACTTCTTCTACCTGGAAGAAAGCGGCGAGCTGCTGCTGAACGAGGTCAACACCATGCCCGGCTTTACCCAGACCAGCATGTACCCCAAGCTGTTCGAGGCGGCGGGCCTGGGCTACAGCGAGCTGGTCACGCGACTGGTGGAACTGGCACTGGAAGAGCGCTAAACGCACCGAAACCTCGCCAGTTCCAGAACACGGCGCAGACCCAGACACACAATCCCATCAGGCAGCAACCGGGCCGCTTGTGGGGCAGGACGCGAAATGGCCCCACGCGGCCTATCCTGAAGAACATGACAGCCCCCTTCCCGGACGCCGCACCGTCACCGCTCAATGTCCTGAGCATTCAGTCATGGGTCAGCTTCGGCCATGTCGGCAACGCCGCCGCCGTGTTTCCGTTGCAGCGCCTGGGAATCGAGGTCTGGGCGATTCATACCGTGCAGTTTTCCAACCACACCGGGTACGGCGCGTGGACCGGGGCGGTGTTTCCGCCCGAGCAGATCGCCGAGCTGGTGGACGGCATCGAGGCGCGCGGCACGCTGGACAGTTGCGCGGGCGTGCTGAGCGGCTACATGGGTTCGGGCGGCACGGTTGCGGCGGTGGTGGAGGCGGTGCGGCGCGTGCGCGAGGCCAACGCGGCGGCGCTGTACTGCTGTGACCCGGTGATGGGCGACGTGGGGCGCGGCGTATTCGTGCGCCCGGAGCTGCCGGACCTGATCGCGGCGCAGGCGCTGGGGGCCGCCGACATCCTGACCCCCAACCAGTTTGAGCTGGAGCTGCTGACCGGGCGCGAGGTCCGGACCCTGCAAGGGGCGCTGGCGGCAGCCCAGAGTCTGCGCGAGCGGCTCCACCCCGGCGGCCCGCGCATCGTTGTGGTCACCAGTCTGGTCAGGGAAGACGCCCCGGCGGACCAGATCGAGACGCTGGCCGTGACCGACGACGGGGCGTGGCTGTGCAGCACGCCGCTGCTGCCGCTGGACCCCCCGCGCAACGGGACCGGGGATACCATCGCCGCGCTGTTCTTCGGCCACTACCTGCAGCAGCGGGACGTGGGGGCGGCGCTGAGTCTGTCCATGAGCGCGCTGTACGGCCTGCTCAAGCGGACCCACGAGGCGGGCAGCCGCGAGATCATGCTGGTGGCCGCACAGGACGAGTTCACGTCACCCTCCCAGCGGTTCGAGGCCGAGAAGATCGCCTGAGCGGGGTCACATGAGACCGACCTACAGGTCACTTCAGCATCGTCCCAACGGTTTTTTGAGGTCGTCTCATGTCAGCCTGAGAGGCCTCGCCCAGACTGGGTGACATGAAACACATTCTGTTCCCCACGACCGCACAGGCCGACGCGTTCATCGCTGAACTTCAGCAGAAGGGCGTGGTGGCCCCGACCATGGGCACCTCGACCTACAACCGCCACAGTGACCTCCGCACGGCGGACAACGGCATGGCCGACACCTACGGCAACGGCATGGACAACACGGCGGCAGCGGGCGGCGACGTCCGGACCTACGACAACACCGCCGACGGCGAGCCCAGTGCCGCCGCTGAAGACGCGGGCGCGGGTGCCGTGAAGGGCACCGGCGTGGGCGCCGTGGTGGGTGCGGGTGCGGGCCTGTTGGGAACGGCAGGCACCGTTGCGGGCGTTGGGGCCACGGTGGCCACCGGCGGTCTGGCGATTCCGGTGGTCCTGGGCATGGCCGCGCTGGGTGCGGGTGTGGGCGCCGCGGTGGGCGCAGCCGGCGGCGCAGCAGGTGTGGACGAGAACCACGACGGCCGCACGGCCGATGACGATTACGGCACCTACGGCGTCAGCGACGACTACTACGACCGGATGCACAGCACGGTGAACGCCGGGGGCCGCGCCGTGGCCGTCGAGGACGCGGTGCCCTACGACGTGGTGGCCGAGGCGGTCAAGCGCCACGGCGGCGAGTTCGTGGACGAGAACACGATGGACGCCCGCCGCATGTAAACCGTCCTCACCGCGAAACGTCCCTCCTGCATCTGCGGGAGGGACGTTTTGTGGTCGCCTCCAATGGGCAGCGCGGCTGAGCTGGAGGGTTCCACACGCGGGCTGGGCGGGCCATCCCATCCCCAGTCATCTCGCCCAAGGGTCCGGTGACCTGAAAGCCCTAGAATGCCTGGCATGTTGTTTCTGTCGGCCCTGTTGCTGCTGGTGGCCTTTCTCGTGGGCAGTCTGCCGCTGGGCCATCTGCTGCTGAACCGCGCTGGGGTAAACGCCCGCCTGAGCAACGCGCACAACCTGGGCGTGGAGAACATGCTGCGGCTGGTGGGACCGGGGCTGGCGACAGCCTCCGCGCTGCTGGACGCGGGCAAGGGCCTGCTGGCGGTGCTGATGGCCTCCAGCCTGGGGTTGCCGGAAGTGACCGTGCTGGCGGCACTGGCCGCGTATCTGGGCCACCTGAACCCGCCAACCGCGCTGTACCGTCCGCTCTACGGCGCGGTGCCGCCGCGCGGACGCGGGAACTTGGTGCTGCTGGGCGTGCTGGCCGGACTGGCAGTAACCGGGGCCGTGCCGCTGTGGGTGGCGGCACTGCCGGTGGTGGTCTACGCGGGCGTGACCGGCTACTGGGGTTATGTCAGCGCGGCCACCCTCGCCGGACTGGCGGCTTTCGCCGTGGTGATGGCGCTGCTGCCCGCCGGCGTGCCGGCCAAGCTGGCGGCGCTGGGGTTGCTGGTGGCGGCGGGCTGGCGCTTCAAGGAAAACATCGGACGCATGCTGGACGGCACCGAACCGAAGTTCGGCGAGGAGGTGCCGCTGGCCGGCAAACGCAGCGACGAGGTGGTGGCCGCCTTCATGATCCACCCCATGACGCTGGAGAACTTCTGGTCCGCCCGCCGCTTCGCGTGGATGAAGCCGCTGGTGGAGCGCGGGGTGATCAGCGAGCGCACCGTGCGCCAGATGGCCGAGAACCTGCGGCCCATGAAGGTGGGTGAGCTGCGCGGCATCCGCACCCCCGAGGGCCAGAGCATCCGCTGTTACCTGCTGTCGAGCCCGCTGCTGCCGGATGTCTTTGATTCACAGCCGGAACTGGCCACCCGCCGCGCCATCGAGGGCGCGCGGCTGGCGCACGAACTGGGCGCGGAGGTGTTCGGGCTGGGCGCCTTCTGGTCGGTGGTGGGCAACAAGGGCGTGGACGTGCAGGCCGCCGTGCCGGAAATCACCGTGACCAACGGCGGCGCGTACACCTCGGGGACCATCAAGGCCGCGATTCCAGGCATTCTGAAACATTTCGAGTCGGAGGGCCGGGACCTGGGGGCCGCCACCGCCGGGATCGTGGGCGCCAACGGCGTGGTGGCCTTCGGCATCGCCCGCACCATCGCGCCGCAGGTGGCGAGGATCATCATGCTGGGGCGCAACATGGACAAGCTCGAGCGCAGCGCCGCCACCCTGCGCCGCGCGAACGCCCAGACCGAGATCATCACCACCACTGATTACGCCACGCTGAAAGACGCGGACCTGATCTTCACGGCCACCAGCGATCCGCAGCCGGTGATCTTCCCGCAGCACGTCAAACCCGGCACCTGGATCTTCGACGAGGGCCGCCCGGCAGACGTGGCTGAAAGCGTGGCGAGCATTCCTGGCGTGCGGATCATTCCCGGCGGCGTGGTGCGCCCACCCGGCGGCATGACCACCGCCATCGACCTGCAGTTCGGGGACGGCGCGGTACCGGCGTGTCTGGCCGAGACCCTGATCATCGCGGCCACAGGCGAACACGGGCGCAAGAGCCTGGGGCCGCAGACGCTGACCGAGAACATCAACTTCTTCGTGGAGCAGGCCGCGCGGCTGGGCTTCACGGTGGTGGACTGAACGGGTCACAGCACGTGCCTCCGGTCCCGCACGCTGCCCCTCTGTTGATCCTCGTTTCCAACCTGACGCGTCTCTAAGAACCTCCGGGGCGGGCCTTAAAGTGGTGCCCAGCGCGCGTGCCAGCGGCTTATGCTGCCGCATGACTGCCCGCGCCGCCCGTCTGCTGCTGCCCTTCGCTCTGGCCTGCGGTGGGCACGGGCAGGGCGCGGAGGTGCCGCTGGGGTTGGGGCCGGTGGCGCCGCCCGCGCCGCTGAACCCGCCCCCCTGCGCCCCGCCCACGGACCCGCTGGAACACGCCCTGTGGACCGTGACCACGGCGAACGGCCAGCCGGACCTGAGCTGCGACAACGCCTTCGTCGGGTACCTGCGCACACCGCGCGGCCTGACCACGCCCCTGGACGCTTTCGAGGTGACTGCCAGCCAGATCGCCAACGCCAGAAGCGAGGTGCTGCTGGCCAGCATGGAGTGGAATGCGGGGCCGGGGCTCCCCGGCTGGACCTTCGCGCAGGCGGTGGCGGCGCTGTACGCGCGGGTGCGGGCCGATCCCGCCGCGTACCCGCAGGGCATGACGGTGCGGGCGCTGCTGGGCGGCTTTCCGGATCTGCAGCGCCCCGACGGCCGGACCCAACCGCTGGCCCTGCTCGCCGATCTGCTCGATCTGGGCGTGCCGCTGCAGGACGCCCGCGTGGGCTGGACCCTGACCATTCTCAATTACCGCTACTTTCCGCACAGCCACGTCAAGCTGCACGTGATCGACGGGCGGGACCTGACGGTGGCCGGCTACAACTACACCGACTGGCACCTGCCGGCCTCAGAGGCCGGAGGACGCGACCTGCATGATCTGGGCCTGCGCGTGACGGGACCGGTGGCGCAGAGCGGCGTGGCCGCCTTCGACGATCTGTGGCGGCACAGCCTGCAACTGCGCTGCCCGGAGGGCGTCACGCGCAGTGGGGCGGAGGCGCACTGTCAGCTGGCCCCGCCGGACCCGGTGACGCACCCGGCGGCCGCGCGGGAAGCCGTGCCCAGCGGCCACGCACGGGCCTTTATGCTGTACCGCCGCCCCGGCGACGACTCGGCCGACCGCGCCCATCTGGCCCTGTTGGGCGCGGCCAAGAGCCAGATCGATCTGATGCAGGCCGACTTTGGCCCCACGCTGAACTGCTGGGGCGCGTACCTGAACCCGCAGGGCTGCGGCCCGGACACCTGGCCCGTGTACATGACCGCCGTGCTGGAGGCGCTGGAGCGTGAAGTGCACGTCCGGCTGCTGACCGTGGACTACGGCACGGGGGCGGCGGCCAACCGCAGCGGCGTCACCCTGCTGCGCCAGGCGCTGCGCCGACGGGGGCTTCAGGACCGCTTCGAGGCGCGTTACGTCACCTTCAACATGCACACCAAGGCCCTGACGGTGGACCGCCGGGTGGTGGTGGTGGGCAGCATGAACTTTCACTTCAGTGCCTGGGGACGGCTGGGGCTGGCCGAGGCCGCACTGGCGACGGGCGATCCGGCGGCGGTGCAGCAGCAGGAGGCCAGCTTCGAGCGCATCTGGAAGACGGCCAGCCGTCCGGTCCCGGACGAATGGTGGCTGAACACCGTGACTCCTGATCTGGGGCCTCCACCGGACGCCGGGACACCCGACACGGTCACGCCCAGCCCCGGCCCGTAAACTACCGGCATGACTGACCTCTCCCCCGCCCCGTTGCTGCGTCGTTCTCATGGTTGAGCGCCTGTATCTGGCCAAGCCGCGAGGCTTCTGCGCGGGCGTGGTCATGGCCATCGGCGCCGTGGAGCGCGCCGCGCAGACCGAGGACAAACCCGTCACCGTCTACCACTCGATTGTCCACAACCACACCGTGGTGGACCGGCTGGCCCGAGATCACAGCGTGCATTTCGTGGAGAATCTGGACGACGTGGAAGCTTTGCCGGGGGGCGGCGACACCGTGGTGTTCTCCGCGCACGGCATCAGCCCGCTGGTGCGCGAACGGGCGCGGGCGCTGGGGTTGAGTACCATCGACGCCACCTGCCCGCTGGTCACCAAGGTCCACACCGAGGCCAAGAAGTACGCCCGCGAGGGCCACACCATCCTGCTGATCGGCGACAGCGCCCAGCATCAGGAGGTGATCGGCACGCGCGGCGAGGCCCCGGACCACACCATTCTGGTGGGCGTGCTGGGCAAGAGCGGTGAGGGGCTGCACGACCCGCACACGGTCACGGTGCCGGACCCCGAAAAGTTGGTGGTCCTGACCCAGACGACCCTGAGCGTGGACGACACGCGGCGCACGGTGGACATTCTCAAGGCCCGCTTTCCGAAGCTGATCGTGCCGCCCAGCGAGGACCTGTGCTACGCCACCAAGAACCGCCAGGACGCCGTGAAAGCCATCGCGCCCAACGTGGACGCCTTTCTGGTCCTGACCAGCACCCACTCCAGCAACGGCATGCGCCTGCTGGAACTGGCCGCCGAGACGTGTGGGCGGGCCGAGCGCCTGGAAAACGCAGATGATCTGGCGGGCCTTGATCTGGGCGGCGTGAAGGCCATCGGCATCACCAGCGCGGCCAGCACCCCCGACGATCTGGTGCAGGCCGTGGTGGCCCATTTCCGCGCCCTGAACCCGGGGTTGCAGGTGATCGAGGAGGGCGAGTGGGAGAACATCGAGTTCCGCGAGCCGAAGAAGATTCTGCCGGGTCAGCCTTTGCCGCGCACGATGGGCTGATGTCGGCCCAGGGTCCGTGCCGGGTCTGAACGTCTGAGTGTCCGCCGCCTGCCCTTTGCTCTAGCATACCCCGCATGAGGGAACGAGTTTGATCGTGGTCAAGGTGGGCGGCAGCGCCGGGATCGATTACGACGCGGTGTGCGCCGATCTGGCGGCGCGCTGGAAGGCGGGCGAGAAGCTCATTCTGGTCCACGGCGGCAGCGGCGAGACCAACCGCGTGGCCGAGGCGCTGGGCCATCCGCCCAGATTCGTGACCAGCCCCAGCGGCTACACCAGCCGTTTTACAGATCGCCAGACCCTCGAAATCTTCGAGATGGTCTACTGTGGCAAGATCAACAAAGGGATCGTAGAGCGCTTGCAGCGGCTGGACGTCAACGCGGTGGGGCTGTCGGGGCTGGACGGGCGCATTTTCGAGGGCCGCCACAAGGACAGCGTGCGCGCGGTGGAAAACGGCAAGACGCGGGTGCTGCGCGGCGATCACACGGGGACGGTGGAGAAGGTCAATACCGGCCTGATCGAGTTGCTGCTCACAGCGGGCTACCTGCCCGTCTTGACCCCTCCGGCCAGCAGCTACGAGGGCGTGGCGATCAACGTGGACGGGGACCGCGCCGCCGCCGCGCTGGCGGTGGCTCTAAAGGCCGAGGCGCTGCTGCTGCTGTCCAACGTGCCGGGGCTGCTGCGCGCCTACCCCGACGAGGCCAGCCTGATCCGCCATATTCCGGCGGACGACGTGGAAGCGTACCTGGAATTTGCCCAGGACCGCATGAAGAAGAAGGTGCTGGGCGCGGCGGAGGCCGTGGCGGGTGGCGTCCGCCGCGTGATCTTCGGGGATGCCCGGGCCGGACAGCCGATCACGGCGGCGCTGGACGGCGCAGGAACGGTGGTGTCGTGACCGGACACCCGCAGCAGGGTAGGCATGGGGGCGCCCAGTTGCACCCGATGATGATCACCACCACCAATGAACTCGAAGGCCAACGCGTGACCCGTCAGCTGGGCGTGGTGCGCGGCCTGACCGTGCGCTCGCGCAGCGTGCTGGGAAATCTGGGCGCCTCCCTCCAGACGATCCTGGGCGGCAACATCACCCTGTACACCGAGCTGGCCGAAAAGGCCCGTCAGGAGGCGTTCGACCTGATGGTCCAGCACGCCCAGGAACGCGGGGCCAACGCCATTCTCGCCATGCGCTACGACGCCAACGAGATCACCGACGGCGTGACCGAGGTGCTGGCCTACGGCACGGCGGTGGTGGTGGAACCGCGCTGACCTCCGCCCGCCTGATTTCGGGCATGATGGTCCCCCGATGAACGCCGCCGAACTGCTGACCTACCTGAACGCCAGGGGCGGCCAGGAATACCGCGTCACCGCCCTGCTGCACGTTGGCCGGGGCAAGAAAGCCAGCGTCCGTGAACTGGGCGAGTACCGCCTGAACGTGCGCGGCACTCAGGTGCAGGCCACCGGCCCCAGCGGACAGACGCGCCTGCTGGACCGGGGCGAGTTCATGGCCGTTTTCAGCAGCTATTCGTTCGGCCCGGCCACGCCCACCGGCGAGATGACCGATCTGGGACCGCTGTTCGGCTGAGCGGTCCCGGCCAGCAGGGTCACACAGAAGAGGGGGCGGAGGTCACAACCCCCCGCCCCACTTCACTTCCGGTGCCCTGCTGGCTCTACTGCTGCGCGGTGGGGAACGTCACGTCGCCCAGATTGACCGTGACCTCGCGGGTCTGGCCGCCGCGCCGGACAGTCAGCTTCACGCTGTCGCCCATGCTCTTGCCCAGAACGGCGCTTTGCAGGCTGTTGTCGTCGGTGATGGGCTGGCCGTCAATGGCGGTGATCAGATCGCCGTCGGTGGACACGGTGGTGGTCTGGCCGGTGGCCGGATTGGTCAGCTTGATGCTCTCGTTGCTGCCTGCCTGCAGGCTGGCGTTGGCGGCGGGACTGCCCGGCACCACGCTCTGCACCAGCGCACCATTTTCCGGCAGCCCGGCGGCCTTGCGCTGCTCAGGGCTCAGGCCGCTGATGTCCGTGAAGGTGATGCCCATGCGCGGCGGCTGCACCACGCCGCCCTTGCCCGCCTGCAACTGGGGCAGCAGTTTCTTGACCGTATTGACCGGGATGGCAAAGCCCACGCCCGCGCTCTGGCCGGCGCCGCCGGTCAGGATCTGCGTGTTCACGCCGATCACCTCGCCCGCACTGTTCAGCAGCGGCCCACCGGAGTTGCCGGGGTTGATCGCCGCGTCGGTCTGGATCAGGCTCTGCTTGATGCCCTGCATGCCCACCGGGGCGGTGCGCTCCAGGCTGGAAATAATGCCCTCAGAGACGCTGAAGTCCAGACCAAAGGGCGCGCCCATCGCCACCGCCTTCAGGCCCACGTCCAGCTGGCTGCTGTCGCCCAGCGGAATCGGCTGGATCAGGTTCTTGGGCAGACCCTCGGCGCGGATCAGCGCCAGATCGAAGTCGGGCGCGCGGGCAATCACCTTGGCCTTGTACTCGGTCTTGTCCCCGTGAACGCGGATGGTGATCTCGCTGGCCCCGTCCACCACATGGTTGTTGGTGATGATGTCGCCCGCACTCGACACAAAGAACCCGCTGCCCGTGCCGGTCTGGGGTTGCGGCGTGCCGCCGCCATCGCCGCCATCTCCAAACGGACTGGCACCGTCACCGAACGGAAAGCCGAAAGGCATCTGCTCCTGCATCCGTTTGCGCAACTGGGCCTGGGGACTGGCCGAGGCGTCTGCCTTTTCAGTCACGCTGACGTAGACCAGCCCGCCCTGCCGCGCCTTGACCACGTTCACAGTGTTGGCCTCGGATTCGGTGCGGGCGCGCCCGCCGTCGTAGCTCTGGGTCAGCGGGGCCTGGGGCGGCGTCGCCAGGGCCTGGACCATCTGGCCCTGGGTGGTCTGAGCGGCCGTAACCGGCGCGGCGTTCTGGGCGGCCGAACGTTCGTTGACGCCGTAGCCCACGAACGCGCCGAGGGCCAGCGTGCCCGACAGGGCCAGGATAGACAGGTTCTTCTTCATGACCGCAGTGTGGCGCGGCCCGGTTACACGGCGGTTAAAGCCTCAGACAAAGCAAGGCTCCCGGCCATAGGGAACCGGGAGTGCGTGTCTCAGGCTTACTTCTTGCGCTTGCCGCCGCCGCCCGGCTTCTTGGGGCCGCCGGTGGTGGTGCGCTCCTTGGCGTCGCGCATGAAGGAACGCAGCTTGGCCTCGAACTGCGGACTCTGCCGCCCGATGGCGCGCGGGCGCGGCACTTCCTCGGGCTCCTCGAGCAGCTCCTTGATCGACAGGTCCAGGCGACCACGCTCGTCGCGGCCCAGCACCTTGACCTCGATGTTCTCGCCCTCGCGCACATGATCGTGGATGTTACGCACGAACGAATGGGCGATCTGCGAGATGTGAACGAGGCCCGTCTCGCCGTTCTCGAACTGGATAAACGCGCCGAAATCGGTCACACGGGTTACGCGGCCCTCGGCCACCGCGCCAGAGTCAAGCTGCACTAAAGAAGTTCTCCTGGGGAAAGCATGGCTCACATGGTACACCATGCGGGCGGAAGGTGGGTCACTTTTTAAATGCGGCGTCAATGGTTGCCGGCTGGAGGCGTCCCAGACACCAGAAACCACCTCCCGCCTGCCTGCCTAGCTGTCGGCGCGTGCTTTCCAACGCTGGTGGCGGTAGTGCCGGACCTCGGCAGTCAGCAGCAGGGCGGCGTTCAGGATGTAAATGACGGCCAGCGTAACGATCAGGCCGCCCTGCAGGGCGCCGGAGGCCAGCAGCGGCAGCGCCGGAAACGTGACCAGGCCGCTCCAGGGGGCCAGCGCCGTGAGCACGGCCGCCCAGGCCAGCAGCAACATGCCGCCCCACGGACTGTTCATCAGCCCGCTGCCGGGCAGCAGCAGGGCCAGCACGCGGGTCAGGGGCGCGCGGGCCTGCGCCGGGGTCAGCCTTGTGCGCGGCAGCAGCAGCGACAGGGCCATCAGCGCGCTCAGCAGCGCCGCCCCCAGCAGCGCCCAGCCCAGGCGGGCGCTGCGGCCCGGCGCGGGGGTCAGCACCTGGGCCGGGTGGAGCAGCGCCTGGCGCAGCGTCACGCTCAGGTCACCGGTCACGGCGCGGGTCAGGCTGCGTTGGTCCGGGTAGCACAGCCGGGGCTGACCGGGGCGGTACGTCCGCTGGAAGCTGCTGTCCGGCGTGCCGGGGTTCAGGCCCAGGTTGAAGGCGGACGCGCTCAGGTCCGGGCGGGCCGACAGCGCGGCGCGGTACTGTTCGCGGGCCTGCGCCTCGTCGCCGCGGGCCTGCGAGATCGCGCCCAGGTTGTTCAGGGCGCAGGCGTCGGGTAGCGCCCCGGTGTAGGTCTGACGGGCCAGCGAATCGTCCCCGTCCAGCTGCGAGGCCAGCGCGATCAGCAGGGCGCTGTCGGGGCCGGGACGCAGGTTCAGGTCCCCCAGCCCCGCCCCACCCCAGCCCCCGCCGTAGGTGCCGATGTTCAGCGCTGGACTTCTCAGGGCCGCGCCGGCCAGATTGGCCCACTGCCACCCGCCCAGCGAGACCACCAGGCCGGCCAGCAACAGGGTCAGCAGGAAACGCTCGCTCAGGGAGGCGTAGGCCACCGAGATCAAGCGGGAGCGGGCCAACGGGCGGCGCAGCCACGCCCGGAACCGCCCTCCCAACGGCCGGGTGGCCTCCCCCTGGGGTTGCCACGCCCGCACCGCCAGGACCACCAGGGCCGCGCCCACGCTGAGCAGTAGCGCCAGGACCAGGAAACGGGCGGCGTCCCGCACGGTGTCCAGTCCATCCGCCCCGAGGTTGTACAGGGTCCCGGTCCGCAGCGAGCGCGAGAACTGCCGCCATTCCTCGGCCTCCCCGGCGCGGCCCTGGGCTTCCAGAATGCCCGCGTACCGTGCGTACAGGGCCGGGCCGCCCTCGAAACGCGGATGCAACTCGCGCAGGTACCCTATCCAGGCGGCGGCGCGGGCCAGCCGGTTCTGGTCCAGCAGCGTGCCCAGGTACGCGCTGGGGTTGCCATACGCGCCCAGGGCCGCCCGGCTGACCGGCACGTCCGGGTCCAGTCCACGCCCGGCGGCGTCGCGGCGGGCGCGGTCCAACGCCAGATCAGCCGCCGCCGGATACCCCGCCGTGTCCAGGCGGGCGGCCAGTTGCACCCACGCCGGGAACGGGAGGCTGGTCCCCAGCGCACGGCGCACGGCGCTGAGGGCCGCGTAACTGTCGCCTGCCCTGCGGCGCTGCTCGGCCAGCCGCAGCAGCAGGAAGGGGTTGGTGGGGTCCTCGCTGGCCGCCGCCTGCACGCCCGCCTCCGGTACCGCCTGGGCCGCACGCAGCAGCCACTGCGTCACGGTGGGGTCCGGCGGAAAGACCACCCGTTCCTGCACGCTGGGGCCTGCCGCGCCGCCGGCCAGCGTGAAGCGCTCGGCGTAGCCGTCTCCCGCAGTGGTCACCCGGACCACCCCTCCGGACGCGTCCAGGGACGTCACGGCGCCGGGCAGATCGGCGCGGCCCAGCACCCGGCCCCGCGCGGTGTACGCGTACACTTCCGGTCCCACCCCCAGATACGTCACGCCGCCCACCTCCAGCGGGCCGCTCAGGTCCCCCAGCGCCGCCGGATAGCTGCGCTGCCACACCAGCCGGGAACCGTCCTCGTAGCGCAACGTGCGGCCTTCCAACACCGGGACGGCCTGGGCCGGCCCCCACAGCACGGCGGGCAGCAGGCCCAGCAGAAACCGCGCCGCGCGCCGCCGCGCCCCGGTGTCCCGCCGCCTCATCGTTTGTCGCCCTGGGCCACCGGCACAGCCAGCAGATGCGCGGCCCGCACGGCCATCGCGGCGCTCCCCGCCAGCAGATCGGCCAGACCGCCGTAACGCAGGCTCAGCAGCACGCCCAGCGGCACGGCGACGGCAGTCGCAAACGGCACGGCATTCAGGTTCAGGCGGCTTTGCAGGGTGGCGCGGTACAGCGGGATCAGCGCCAGGCCAAGCGCCAGCGTGCCCAGCAGGGTCAGCGGGGCGACCACCAGCAGGGCGCCCATCAGAGGCGCAATGCCGCCGCCACCGCGGAACCGGAAGAACAGTGGATAACAGTGGCCCAGCACGACCGCCAGGGTGGCGATCCAGGTCTGTTCAGGAATCAGCGCACGGGCCAGCAGCGCGGCCAGCACGCCTTTAAGGATGTCCCCGGCGGTCACCAGAATGGCAGCGTTGCGCCCAAACTGCCGGTAGGTGCCGCTGCCGCCCGGCAGGTCCCGCCCCAGAATATCGGCCCCGCGCGCCCGCGAGTACAGCACGCCGGTGACCAGTGACCCCAGAAGGTAGGACAGGACGGCAACCAGCAGGGCTAACATACGGGCCGCATTGTAGGGCAGCGCCGCAGCCGGGACAGGCGCAGCCGCACGCGGCGGCCCAGAACCGCTGGACTGTGAAGCGGCGGCCTCCGTCGCCGTCCAGTCTCCATTACACTCGGCCCAATGACCGCCGCAAAAAGCAGCGTCCGGGCGCTGAAGGAACTCCAGGCCCCGGCCCAAGGGGAACTCTCGCGTGAGGAGTTGAGGCGCTACTCACGGCAGCTGCTCGTTCCAGAGTGGCTGCAGGCCGGAGCCCAGGAGCGGCTGCGACACGCCAGCGTGCTGCTGGTGGGCGCGGGTGGACTGGGCGGCCCCGTGGCTTTGCAGCTGGCCGGAGCTGGCGTAGGACGCTTGGTGATTGCGGACGGCGACACGGTGGGGGTGAGCAACCTGCACCGCCAGACGCTGTTCACGGCCGCCGACGTGGGCCGCCTCAAGGCCGAGATCGCCGCGGCGCGGGCACAGGCCCTCAATCCCTTCGTCCAGGTGCAGGTGGCGTCCAGACTGGACGGCCATGATCTGGACCGCCTGGTGCCCAGCGTTACGCTCGTCGTGGACGCTACTGACAACTTCGAAACGCGTTACGCCATCGCCGACGCCTGCACACGGGCCGGACGTGAGTGGGTCTGGGGAGCAGCGGGCGGCAGCAGCGGGATGGTCAGCGTCTTTGGCCCCCATCTGGGCCTGCGGGATCTGTTTCCCACCCCCGGCGACGGCCCGTCCTGCGATGAGACGGGCGTCCTCGGACCGGTGCCTAATCTCGTGGGCAGCCTGATGGCTCAGGAGGCCCTCAAGGTGCTAGGCGGCGTCGGTGACCCCCTGCGCGGCAAGCTGTGGACCTTCGAGGCCCTGTCAGGGCAGGCGCGCCTGCTGTCCCTCAAGTCCGTCAAACCAGTCACTCCTTAATTCTTTACTCATTTAAAACACATCTGAATCGACGTTTGTAAGGGAGTAAACGGTGGTTCATTGCTGTTTTGTCCGGTGAGGGACATCATGAATCACCGGAAAGGCTTTGTGAGACAGCAGTTCCGAGTATTGACGATTGATTAATGTGTGTTAAGGTGCATTTGAGCCAACAATCTGCTCAATCCAGAGCCCGGAGGTTTGTCCATGGCAAAAAGCACCAAAGCCGCCACGAAACCCGCCGCCAAAGCCACACCCACAAGAAGTGCCAACAGCAAGATCGCCAAGACCCAGATCATTGACATGGTGGCCGACAAGACCAGCCTGAACAAAAAGCAGGCCGGCGAAGCGGTCGCCGCCGTCCTGACGAGCGTGGTCACGGCCCTGCAGGGTGGCAAAAGCGTCGGCCTTCCGGGTCTGGGCACCCTCAGCGTGACCCAGACCGTGGCGCGGACGGGCGTTCGGCCCGGCACCAGCCAGAAAATCACCATTCCCGCTGGCAAGAAAATCCGCTTCAAAGTGGCCAGCACCCTCAAAGGGACGCTGTAAGCCCTGACCGGGTGCGGTTCCGCCGCCCCGTGTTCAGGATGTTGCCCCTGAAGCCCAGTCCGTCGAGAAATGGTGTCGGATGGGCTTCTTTCATTGGCATCCAGTTTCAACCGATTCCTGGCTTGCATCTGCTCTATTCGCGGATTTCAGTTCGGTCTACCAGACCGCCATGAAGCAACCCTAATGCATTCCTTATCGCTTTGGCCTAAACTGTAACCTATGCACCACAATCAGGCTTGGCTGGGACGTCCAGAGCGGTTGCCCGCTCTGGCATGGCGGAGGAGATCCCCAAATCTGCTGGTGGCGACTTCTGTCAGCCAAAGCACCGGCTTGAGGGCAGTCAACGATTCGCAGCCCTTCTCCTGGCCCCCCAACTGTATCTGTGCACTATGGCGTCAGGAGGTCTGGTCTTGACACAGGTGGCCTTCACCCAGGGGGACCGTGTGGTCTTGCCCCCCTATGGCCTCGGGGTAATCAGCGGCACGTGCAGACGGCCCGTCGGGGAAAACTCGTACGAGTATTACGAAATCCAGTTCGCACACACGGCCAGCCGCGCCTATGTCCCGGTGGCCGCCCCCCAGAGCGCCGGGATGCGCGCCGCGCTGACCGAGAACGACCTCCCGGAATTGCTGGCACAGTTGCAGGGCAGCACGTTGAAGTTGCCGCCGCAGTGGGCGGCACGCCAGCGGCTCGTCGCCGAGATCCTCGCTGGCGGCAATCCGCTGGAACTGGCCGTCCTGACCTGCGAGTTACGGCGCTGGAACACCGAGCGGGGCCTGCCCGACCTGGACCGGCAGGCCTTCCGGCGGGCCATCAAACTGCTGGAGCAGGAGGTGAGTGGTCTGGAAAACGATGACGCGCAGATGGTCCAGCAATTTCTGGAGCGTGCGTGGCACGAGACTCCACAACATTGACATCCCAGCAAGCGATACCCGCAGCACCACAAAACAGCGCAGCGCCCCCAACGGGTGTTGGGGGCGCTGAGGCAGAGAAATCAAACCCTCGGAGAGGGCTGAACAAGCAGTGCGGAGCGAAGTAAAGGAGGTGATCCAACCGCACCTTCCGGTACAGTTACCTTGTTACGACTTCACCCCAGTCATGAACCACAGCCTAGACGCCTGCCTTTCGGCTCCCGGCGGTTTGAGCTGCAATTTACTCCCGTGG
>NZ_VDMO01000020.1 GCF_006335125.1 Deinococcus radiopugnans ATCC 19172 | reverse complement strand
ATGGCGCGGAACAGCTGTGCCATGCGCTGCGGTGGAACCTGCCCGAGTTACCTGAGTTGGTCAGGCTACTGAGCACGCCGTTTCACGCATCAGGAGCGGCTTGAAGCTAAGATGTCCGGTACAGAGGGTTGCAACAATCTGATCCTGGTTGCTGCGATTGACGCACCCACTGAGGAGCAAGCTGAGGCTTACGCAAAGCGCTTTGGTCACGACTTTTTCCTCCTTGCGCGTATCGTTGCTCCTGAACTGACGAACTGTTGCCCCAGTGTGAACTCATCCCATGACCCTGCTGGAGCGCGTCACCGTCAATCCTGCGCAGTGCGGCGGGCGGCCCTGTATTCGGGGCATGCTAATCCGGGTCAGCGATGTGCTGGATTTGCTGGGCACAGGCAGGGAGGCCGACGAGATTTTGCGTGATTACCCCGATTTGCAGCGCGAGGATATTGACGCCGCCTCCCATTGGGCCACCCTCCAAACTCCGTAAACTTCCTCCCAAGACCACCGCGCCCCCGTCCCTTCAGGCTGCCCAGGCCCCGGCCCGGGCTGCCGCCTACCGCGCCACCACCGCGCAGAATCTGGTAACGGGGGCGCTGGCCTAACTCCCCCGCGCGTCATACATCCGCTGCCGATCTCTAAACGCCGCCTTCTGCGCGTCCGTCGTCGCCTCCACGCAGTTGGGGCAACTGACGCCTTCCTCGTATGCCGGGTGCGCCCGCTCATCTACGCCCAGCGGCCAGCCGCACGAGTGGCACATCAGCGCTCCGCCCTCGCGCAGGCCGTGGCCCACGGTCACGCGGCCATCGAAGACGAAGCATTCGCCGTGCCAGCGGCTGTCCTCTTCCGGCACATCTTCCAGATATTTCAGGATGCCGCCGCGCAGATGCAAGACGTCCGTGAAGCCGCGCTCACGCAGCAGGCTGGTGCTTTTCTCGCAGCGGATGCCCCCGGTGCAGAACATGGCGACGCGTTTGCCCGCCAGTTGCTCGGCGTGGGCGTCCAGCCAGTCGGGAAACTCGCGGAAACTGTCGATTTCGGGGTTGACCGCACCTTCAAAGGTTCCAGCGCTGACCTCGTAACGGTTGCGGGTGTCCACCACCACCACATCGGGGTCTGCAATCAGGGCGTTCCAGTCGCCCGCCTCCACGTATTGCCCGGCCTGCGAGGTGGGTTCGACGGGGAGGCCCAGCGTCACGATCTCGGCTTTCAGGCGCACCTTGAAGCGCTTGAAGGGTCGCTCGTTGCTGTGCGACGTCTTGGCTTCCAAACGGTCAAAGCCCGCCGTCCGCAGGAAATCACTCAGGCCGTCAATCGCCGCGCGTGACCCGGCCACCGTGCCGTTGATGCCCTCAGCGGCGACGATCAGCGTGCCGCACAGGCCGGAAGCCTGCCCCAGTGCCAGCAACTCGGCCCGCAGGGCGGCGGGGTCTGGCACGCGGCGGAACTGGTACAGGGCCAGAACGGTGAAAGGGGTGGGGGGGACGACAACTGGACTCATGCCCTGAAAGCATAACCGGCCAGACCGGGGCGTTTGGACTGTGGACGACGGTTCCGGGCAGCCGTCAGGTCAGGAACAGCCGGTACGCCGGGTTCTGCGTCATCTCGTCGGCGGGGTAGCCCAGACTGTGCAGGAAGGCGGCAAAGTCCTGCTCATCCCCAGGCGGCACCTGAAGCCCGGCCAGCACCCGCCCGTGGGCGCTGCCGTGGTTGCGGTAGTGGAACAGGCTGATGTTCCAGCGCCCGTGAAGGTGCGTCAGGAATTCCAGCAGTGCGCCGGGGCGTTCGGGGAAGGTAAAGGAATAGACGCGCTCGCCCTCGGCCTCCGGGGCGCGGCCCCCCACCATGTGACGGATATGGACCTTGGCCAGCTCGTCGCCGGTCAGGTCCGTCACGGCGTAGCCCCGCGCGGTCAGCGTGCCCACCAGTTCGCCGCGCTGCCCGGCAGAGGCCAGCTGCACCCCCACGAAAATCTGCGCCTCGGCGCGGGGGGCGTAGCGGTAGTTGAACTCGGTCACCGCCCGCGCGCCGATCACCTCGATGAACTCGCGGAAGGCGCCGGCTCGCTCCGGGATGGTCACCGCCAGAATCGCCTCACGCTGTTCCCCGATCTCGGCCCGCTCGGAGACGTGGCGCAGACGGTCAAAGTTGACGTTGGCGCCGCAGGTCAGGGCCACCAGAGTCTCATCCTTGAGGCCACGTTCGGCGGCGTACTGCTTGAGGCCCGCCACCGCCAGCGCCCCGGCCGGTTCCATCACGGCGCGGGTGTCGTCGAACACGTCCTTGATGGCCGCGCAGACCTGATCGGTGTTGACGCGCACCCAGTCGTCCACGTAGCGCCGGGTCAGGTCAAAGGTGTAGGCGCCCACCTGCTTGACCGCCACGCCGTCCACGAAGATGCCCACCGTGTCCAGCCGCACCCGCGTGTCCGCCTGCAGGCTCTGGTACATGGCGTCGCTGTCGTCCGGCTCCACGCCCACCACCCGCACGTCGGGGCGCAGGGCCTTGATCACGCTCGCCACACCTGCGATCAAACCGCCGCCGCCCACCGGCACGAACACGGTGTAGCCGTTGCCCGTTTCCACTTGGCGCAGCAGTTCCAGCGCCACCGTGCCCTGTCCGGCCAGCACCAGCGGATCGTCGAAGGGATGCACGAAGGTCAGGTCCAGTTCCTTTTGCAGCGCGTAGGCGTACGCTTCGGCGTCGCTGAAGCTGTCGCCGTGCAGCACCACCTCGGCGCCACGGGCGCGGCAGCCGGCGATCTTGATCTCGGGCGTGGTGGCGGGCATGACGATCACCGCGCGCATCTTCAGCTCCTGCGCGGCGTAGGCCACCCCCTGCGCGTGGTTGCCCGCCGAAGCGGTGATCACGCCCTTCTCCCGCTGCTCCGGCGACAATTGCGCCATCTTGTTGTACGCGCCGCGCAGCTTGAACGAGAAGATCGGTTGCAGGTCCTCGCGCTTGAGCAGCACGCTGTTGCCGCTGCGCGCACTCAGGCGGGGGGCCTCGCTGATGGGCGTCTCAATGGCCGCGCCGTACACCTTGCCGGTCAGGGCCAGCCGCAGCACGTCCATGGCGTCCATCTGGCCGGGCTCAAATTCCTGGGTCTGGATCATGTTGGTGGCCTCCTGTGGCACATGGGGCAAAAAAGAGGCCCCCGCGAACTGGCGGGGGCAAACTCGTGGCAGCGCGTCGGCTGTCAGGTGCTGACCCCTGACCTGCCGGTAATTCGCGCCGCCCTCATGGGCCGAGCATAGGGGAGAGGCCAGGGGACGGCACTCAAAGTTGTAGACAAGCGGGGCGCCGCTCTGACCAACGGTGCATGGTGGTCAGACTGTCTGTCGGGGCGCGTCTCCTGCTACGCTGCCCGCATGACAGGCAGTCGAGACACAGTGCGGGATGGCGGGCAGGACGGAGGGCAGGACACCATCGATCTTCAGGACTTTCTGAAAATCAGCGGCGTGGTGGACACCGGGGGCGAGGCCAAGTTCCGCGTGCAGGGCGGCGAGGTCCGGCTGAACGGTGAGATCGAGACCCGCCGGCGCAAGAAGCTGCGGCGCGGCGACATCGTGGAATACGCCGGGGAACGGCTGACGGTGGACTGGTGACCTCTCCCTACGAGGAGGCGGTGCTGGACTTTCGCCGCCGCAAGGACGAACACTTTGCCGCTGGAAATGGTCCGGTGGACGCGGCCACCTTTCATGGCCTGCGCTACTACCCGCCGGACCCGGCCTGGACCTTCAGCGCCCCGCTGACCTTCAACCTTCCTGGCCCGGAGGCCGAATTCACCCTGGACACCAATACCGGCCAGCCGCGCACCATGGCGCTGTACGGCACGGTCACGTTGGCGCTGCCCGGCGCCGGATCGTCCCAGAGCGGCCACACCCTGAGCGTCTTTGCGCCGCTGGGTGACGAGCAGCCGCAGCGCGTGTTCATTCCCTTCCGCGACGCCACCAGCGGGCAGGAAACCTACGGTGCGGGCCGCTATCTGGACGCGCCCCTGGCCCGCACCGGGTCTATTCAGGACGGGGACGGCGACGCGCTGGTGTCGGTGGATTTCAATCTGGCGTACCATCCGTACTGCGCTTACGGCGACGGCTGGACCTGCCCGCTGCCGCCGCGCGAGAACGTGCTGCCGGTGGCGGTCCGGGCCGGGGAGCGGCTGCCCGAGTCCTGAGTCTCGGGTAGGGGGTCCTCCACCGAAGGAGGGACGCTCGCCCGCGCCCTGCTGCTCTAGAGTGGGGCGCTATGACGAACGCCGTGAAGACCACTGCCCTGATGCTGAGCGCCCTGCTGGCGCTGACCGCCTGCCAGAAGAAGGCGGACGACACCGCCACCACCCAGCCGGACGAGACCACCGCCGAACAGCCCGCCGAAACGGCGCCGGCCACGCCTGCCGTCACCACGGCGGGCGAGATTCCTGCGGGCTACACCCTGGTGCCGCCGCTGAGCAAGGAACCGGTGCGCGAGTTCAAGAAGGAACCCGCGATGGCCCTGCAGGACGGCAAGGACTACTACGCCCTGATCGACACCAACCGCGGCCAGATTCTGGCGGACCTGTACGAGCAGGAAACGCCCGTGACGGTCAACAACTTCGTGACGCTGGCCCGCAACCACTACTTCGACGGCATCCGCTTTCACCGCGTGATCGACGGCTTCATGGCCCAGACCGGCGATCCGCTGAGCGTGGACGAGGCCAAGCAGGCGCAGTGGGGCACCGGCGGCCCCGGCTACAGCTTCGCCGACGAGTTCCGCACCAAGCTGACCTTCAACTCCGAGGGCATCCTGGCGATGGCCAACAGCGGCCCGGCCACCAACGGCAGCCAGTTTTTCATCACGTTTGCGCCCACCGATTTCCTGAACGGCAAGCACACCATCTTCGGCAAGGTGGTCAACGGCGACGATGTGCTGCCCAAACTGACCCGCACGATGGACGCGCAGAATGCCGAGATCGCGGGGGCCAAGGCCGACGAGATCCTGTCGGTGCGCATCCTGACCAAGAACTAAGGCTGAACCGTTGAAGTGGGGTGGAGGGTGGGTCCGGATGGGCCGCCCCTCTGCCCCGTTTTTCTGCTCTGGCTGACCCAAATGCGCCACATAGCGTATGCAATTGGGGCGGCGCCGCTCTAGCCTGTAGAGATGTCGTTGCCCGCTGCCCCTCAAGAATCTTCCGAGTCGTCCAGACCGTCCTCGACGCTGGGCGTGCTGCGCGTGTATCTGGGGCCGCTCAAGTGGCAGGTGGCCGGGCTGGCCGCGCTGCTGCTGACCGGCACCGGCCTCAACCTGCTGCTGCCGCAACTGCTGCGCCGCTTCGTGGACAGCGCCAAGCTGGGCGCGGACGCCGACGTGGGCCTGATGGCGCGGCTGGCCGGCTTCTACATCCTGCTGGCGATCGGCGTGCAGCTGATGACGGCGGGGGCCACCTACGTGGGGGCGCGGGTGGGCTGGACGGCCACCAACCGCCTGCGCGTCGACCTGATGGCGCACCTGCTGTCGCTGGACATGCGCGAGCACAAGGAGCGCACCCCCGGCGAGATGATCGAGCGCATCGACGGCGACGTGACGGCCCTGAGCAACTTCTTCTCGCAGTTCGCGGTGCGGGTGTTCGGCGCGGCGCTGCTCCTCATTGGCGCGCTGGTCATGTTCTTCCGCGAGGACTGGCGCGTGGGCGCGGGTGTGGCGCTGTTCACGACGGTCACCCTGATCGCCATGAACCGCGTGCGCAAGCTGGGCGTGGAACCCACCCGGCTGGAGCGCGAGTCCAGCGCCCGGCTGTTCGGCTTCGTGGAAGAACGCCTCTCAGGCCTGGAGGACATCCGCAGCCTGGGCGCGGGCGGCCATCACCTGAACGCCTTCCTGCGCACGCAGCGCACCTTCTTTACCCGCAGCGTCAATTCTTGGCGGCGGCGCAGCATCGTTTGGCAGCTGAGCATGGCGCTGTTCGCGGTGGGCTACGTGGGCGTGCTGTCGGTGGCGGTGGGCCTGTACGCGGCAGGTGCGATCACGCTGGGCACGGCCTTCCTGCTGTACAACTACATGAGTCTGGTGGAAGAACCCATCGATCAGTTGACGCAGCAGTTGCAGGAGTTGCAGAAGGCCGGGGCCAGTCTGTTCCGCGTGGGCGAGATTCTGGCACTGCGCAGCGCGATTCACGGCGGCGCAGCACAGCTGCCGGAGGACGGCGCCCTGCCCCTGGAATTCGAGAATGTGTCGTTCAGCTATTCCCCGGACGAGCCGGAGCTGCGCGGCGTGCTGCACGGCGTGTCGTTCAGTCTGCCGGCCGGTCAGACCCTGGGCCTGCTGGGCCGCACCGGCAGCGGCAAGACCACCCTGACCCGGCTGGTCTCGCGGCTGTACGACGCGACATCCGGCACGGTGCGGCTGGGTGGAATGAACGTGCAGGATGTGGACCTGCACGGCTTGCGGCGGCGGGTGGCGGTGGTCACGCAGGACGTGCAGCTGTTCCAGGCCAGCGTGCGCGACAACCTGTCGTTCTTCGATCCGCAGATCACCGACGAGGAGGTGGAGGCCGCGCTGCATGAGGTGGGCCTGGGCACCTGGCTGGCGCGTCTAAAGGACGGCGTCCACACGCCCCTGCCCACCGGCAGTCTGTCGGCGGGCGAGGCGCAGCTGCTGGCCTTCGCCCGCGTGATGCTGCGCGATCCCGCCGTGATCATTCTTGACGAGCCGAGTAGCCGCCTCGATCCGGCCACCGAGGCCCTGCTGACCGCCGCCATGACCCGCCTGCTCTCGGGGCGCACCGCCATCATCATCGCCCACCGGCTGGACACGGTGGCCCGCGCCGACCGGATTCTGGTGCTGGGCGACGGCGAGGTACTGGAAGACGGCCCCCGCGCCGTGCTGGCCCACAACCCCGGCAGCCACTACGCCGAACTGCTGCGGGCAGGCACGCTGGAAGAAGAGGGCGTGGGGGTGCTGGCATGAGTTCCGGTCTCCGCCTCCAGCGGCCTGTCCCGCCGTATACCCCTGACGTTTCCTTTCCCTTCGGAGCCTCCGCATGACCACCGTCCCCACTGCCAAACCTGCCACCGCGCCGGACCGCACCTTCGCCCTGACCAAGCGGCTGTTCGCGTATCGCCCGGCCCTGTTCGCCTTCAACCTGTTCATGTGGGGGCTGGTGCATGTCTCGCCCGCGCTGCTGGCCCTGGCAGTCAGCCACGTGTTCGGGCAACTCGACGCGGCCGAGGCGCTGCGAAAGAGCGGCGGCGACATTGGCCCGGCGGTGGCGGCGGCCTGGATCGCCGTGGCGTGGTTCGCCGTGGTGCGGGCCAGCCGCTTCGGCATCTTCTACGGGGCGTTCCGGGCCTTTATCGAGATCTGGTACACCCTGGACGCGCTGCTGCGCCGCAACCTGCTGGGTTACCTGCTGACCACCCCCGGCTCGCGCCGCCTGCCCGACACCCCTGCCGAGGCGGTCAGCCGCTTCCGCGACGACGTGGAGGACGTGGCCGGCTACGTGGAGGTCTGGATAGACAGCGCAGGCTTCGTGCTGTACTCGCTGGTGGCGATTGCGCTGATGGCCCGCGTCGATCCCCTGATCACGCTGCTGGTGTGCGCCCCGCTGCTGCTGATGGTGGTGTTCGTCCAGAAACTCTCGCCCACCATCCGCAGTTACCGCCGCCGCATGCGCGAGGCCACCGCCCGCGTCACCGACTTCATCGGCGAGACCTTCGGGGCCGTGAGCGCCGTGAAGCTGGCCGCCCGCGAGGACGGCATGGTGGCGCACCTGGGCAAGCTGGGCGAGACCCGCCGCCACGCCGCCCTGCGTGACGTGCTGCTCACGGAATTGATCCGGGGCGTCAACACCAACATGGTCAATCTGGCCGTGGGGCTGGTGTTGCTGCTGGGGGCCAACAAGATTCGCGGCGGCGCGCTGGAGGTGGCCGACTTCGTGCTGTTCATCGGCCTGCTGCCGCGCCTGACCGGCAGCATGGGGTTCTTTGGCGACGCGATTGCCCGCCACCGCCGCACCGGGGTCAGCTATGACCGCATGACCCGGCTGCTGCAGGACGCGCCCGACACCAAGATCGTGGAGCACCACCCCGCCTACCTCCACAGCGAGCCGCCCGCCCCGCCCGCCGCGCCGCCGGAGCTGCCGCTGGAGGAATTCACAGTACAAGGTCTGACCGCCACCCACGACAGCGGACTGGGCGTGCGCGACGCCAGCTTCACCGTGCGGCAGGGCGAGTTCGTGGTGGTCACCGGGCGCATCGGCAGCGGCAAGAGCACGCTGCTGCGGGCGCTGCTGGGCCTGATTCCGGCGCAGTCCGGAACCGTGCAGTGGAACGGGCAGACGGTGGAAGACCCCGCCTCGTTCCTGGTGCCGCCGCGCAGCGCCTACACTGCCCAGATTCCCAGCCTGTTCAGCGACAGCCTGCGCGAGAACGTCCTGAGCGGCAGCGACGAGGCCCGGCTGGGCCGCGCGGTGCGGCTGGCCGTGCTGGAACCGGATCTGGCGCAGCTGCCACAGGGGCTGGACACGCCGGTAGGCGCGCGCGGCGTCAAGCTCTCCGGCGGGCAGATGCAGCGCACGGCGGTGGCCCGCATGCTGGCGAGGGACGCCGACCTGCTGGTCTTCGACGACGTGTCGAGCGCCCTGGACGCCCGCACCGAGGCGCAGCTGTGGGACGGGCTGTTCAGCGAAACCGACGCCACCTGTCTGGTGGTCAGCCACCGCCGAGCCGCCCTGAGCCGGGCCGACCGCATTCTGCTGATGCAGGACGGACGCATCGTGGACGAGGGCACGCTGGCCGAATTGCTGGACCGGAACGAGGAGATGCAGGCCCTGTGGGCTGAGCACGCGCAGGGCTGAACGGTCACAGCGGGAGGAAGAGAGGCGCGCATCCCCATACGGGATGCGCGCCTCCTTCATCTGCCCCGGCCTACTTCAGAAGAAGTTGCCGATGCGGAAGTAGAACTTGCCGCCCGCGTCCTGGGGGCTGTAGCCATAGTCGAAGCGTAGGCTGGGCAGCAGCGCCCCGCCGATGCCCAGGTTGAGCTGCACGCCCGCGCCCACGCCGTACTTCAGGTTGAAGTTGGGGTTTTCCTTGGTGCCCCAGGCGCTGCCCGCGTCCGCGAAGGCCACACCGTACAGGCCCTGCGCGATGCCCGCCTTGAGGCCGAAGTCGAAGCGGTACTCGGCGCTGGTGGTGAAGTAGTTGATGCCGAACAGCGAGCCGTCGGACAGGCCGCGAATCTGCCGCGAGGCCTGGGGTGTGCTGCCCCCGCCGACGGCGAAGCCGGTGCCGCCCGGCGCGCTGTCCTGGTTCAGGATGGTGCCCGCGTTGGCCCGCACCGCGAAGACCTGCTGCTTGGTCTGCAGGCCCAGGTCCTTCTCGATGGTGCGCCCGAAGCCGTAGTACGTGCTGCCGCCCGCCTCGATGTCGCTCCAGCGCAGCGGGGTCTCGCCCTGCCGCCCGAAGTTGTACCCGGCGTCCAGATTGGCGCGGAAGCCGCTGTCGGGGAATTCGGGGTTGGTGGTGCTGTCGTAGTTCAGGTTGCCGCTGACGCGGGTGGTGACCCCAGCCTGGGGCAGCAGGCTCTCGGCCTTCTTGGCGTCGAAGGTGTAGGTCGTGGCGGGTTGGCCGTCCTTGCCTGGAATCTCGGCGGTGCCTTTTTCCCCTTCCTTCAGGGCTTCCAGGTAGTAGGTCTTGTAGCTGACGCCCACGCCCACGTTGGCGTACAGGTACCGGGTCAGGTTGCGCCCGGTGTTGACGCTGAAGCCGGTGCTGCGGACCGTGTAGTCGTAGCCGGTGTCGGTGTTGGCCGGGGCGCCGGTGGTTTCCGGCGAGTCGGTGGGCCGGGTAAACACCGCATTGTTGCCGCTGACCGTGCTGCCCACGCCGAACGACACGCTGGTGCGGTTCTTCTGGAAGTCCAGGAACTTCAGGTCCAGCCAGGGAATGGTGTAGCTGACGTTGCCGCTGAAGTTCTGCCCGGCGTCGTTCTGCTGCGCGCCGATGCCGACGGTGAAGCTGTGGCCCAGCCCGAAGGTGTTGGGGTTGGTATAGGCCGCGTCGCCGCTGAAGCCGCCCGCGAAGCTGTCGTAGGTGAGGCCCAGGCTGACCGGAATGCCCTTGGCCTTTTCGGCAATGCCCAGCACGTAGGTCACGTTTTCAGGGTTCTGGGGATCGCTGCGCACCGACTCGGTGGTCACGCTCACGAAGCCCAGGCGGCTGATGCGGCCCAGCGCGGCGCTGAGGGTCTCGCGGTTGAAGGCGCTGCCGGGTTCGGGCAACTCGCGCAGGATCACGCGGTCCTTGGTGCGGTGCTCGCCCTGCCACGCCAGTTCGTAGCCCACCAGCCGGACCTCGCGGATGTTGAAGTTCAGCGCGCCGTCCTTGAAGGTCACCGCGTCGCGGGTGCTGATCTCGTAGCCGGCCTTGCGGTACACGTCGCGCAGCGCCAGGAAGTCGTCCTGCGCCAGTTGCGGGCTGTAGATGTCGCCCGTCTTGGTCTTGACCGCCGCCTGAAGCAGGGCGGTGGGCACCAGGGTATTGCCGGTGATGGCAATGGTCTTGACCGGACCGGACGCCACGTCCGACGCGCCGAACAGCACGGTGACCTCGCCCGGATTCTCGGGGTTGGGCTGCAGCGCGAAGCCCACCGGCTTGCCGGTCTGGTTGGCCAGGGTCCGCACGTCGGCCTGCAGGCTGGCCAGGGTCACCGGCTTGCCGGCGGCGGTCTGCAGCGTCACCTTGGGGTTGTCCAGGTTGCTCAGGTCCACGGCGGCGACCTTGCCCTCGATCACCGCCACCTTCAGTACCCCGTCGGCCAGCGTGCTGTTGCGGACGTCCACCCCGGCCTGCAGGTATCCGGCGTCGTCAAAGGCCATCTGCAGCTGCTGCACCGCGCCGTAGTACAGGTCCGGCGTGAACTTGCGGGCGTCGTACAGCGGCTTGAAGATGTTGGTCACGGTGGCGGTGGGCAACAGGGTCACGCCGCTGACCTCCACGCGCTTGATCGGCGCCGTCTCGTCGACGACAAAGGTCACGGTGACGTTGCCGTCCGCGCCCGCCTTGGTCTCGGCGCTGATGCTGGGCGCGAAGGGGTAGCCCTCGGCCTGATAGTTCTGGGCCAGGGCTTCCTTGGCCTGATCGATGCGCTGGGTGTTCAGCGTGGCGCCGGGGGCGATGTTCAGCAACTCGCCAATCGACTTCTTGAAGGCGTCGGGCTCCAGGAAGGTCAGGCCACTGGCCTCCACCGCCGCGATGGTGGGGTTGGGCACCACGGTGACGTTCAGGGTGTCCTTGCCGGCCACGGTGCGCAGTTCGGCCACGGCACTCTTGAAGTACCCGGTGGCCACCACTTCCTGCTCGACGGCGCGCAGGTTGACGCTGGACAGCGGCGCGCCCGGCTGGACGCTGAGGGTGGCCTTGAGGAAGTTCGCCAGCAGATCGCTGGTTCCGGCCACGGTGATGTCTTGAACGGTGCCGGCGGTCTGGGCCACGGCGGGCGCGGCCAGAACGACGGTCACGGCGAGCGTTAGGGGGTGTCGCATTCTTCTCCTAGTTTCGCACATCTCTGAACTCGCCCTGACCGCGCAAATGCCCGCAGCGGGGCGCGGGCAGGGCAGGGTTGAGGGCCGGATGGGGCGATCACTGCGTCCACAGTTGCCGTTCGCCCCCTGAGAAGGGTGAAGATCGGGTGCGCCGCGGTCCATCTGTTCGCCCAGGCCTGTCCTGGCGGCGGGCCTGGGCCGGCAGACTGGCTCTTGAGCCCCCCGCCGGGGTGGGCCAGAATGGGGGGATGTCCTGGATTCAAATGGTTCGCGCGGCTGCGCCGGGTGTAGAGCGCTGCTGTTCCACGGGCGCCGGGTTGTTCAGGGCCGGGTTGTTCAGCATGGGGGCCACCGCATGAGCCTGCCGGACGTGGTGGCCCACCTGCGGGCGCTGGAGCAGGAGGCCGGGCGCGAGTCAGGCAGCGCACAACTGGTGGCCGTGACCAAGGGGCAGACCCTGGACAGCATCGAGCGCTGCGTCCTGGCCCACGGCACCTTTCCCTTGGGCGAGGGCCGCGCCCAGGAACTGCGCGACAAGGCCGCCGAGCGCCCGGACTGGGAATGGCACTACATTGGCCCGCTGCAACGCAACAAGATCAAGTACCTGCGCCCGGTGACCCTCGTGCATGCCATTGAGGCGGCGTGGCAGGCCCAGGCCATCGCGGAGGCGGCGGGGAAGTGGGGCCACGCCCCGGACCTGCTGCTGCAACTGCACAACGGCGAGGAACAGAAGCACGGCGTCCCGACGGACGAACTGGCCCAGACCCTGCGCGAGGTGCGTGAAACGGGCCTGAGTGTGCGCGGCCTGATGGTCATGGCCCCGGACTTCGGCGCGGACGTGGCGCAGGCCGAGGCCGAAAGCCGTATCCTGCGGCTCTTCACCGACACCGCGCGGCGTGCCCACGATCTGGGCCTGAGCGAACTGAGCATGGGCATGAGCGGCGACTATCCGCTGGCCGTGCGTGCCGGAGCCACCCTGGTGCGGGTGGGAAGGAGCCTGTTTCAATGACTGAGCCCATGACTGACCTGACCCGAGTTGACCTGAGCCCCGAACGGGCTTCCGAACTGACCCCCGGCACCACCGCCCGCCGGGATTCCAACCGCCTGACGCCTCTGGACATCCGCCACCAGGAATTTCCCGGCCGTTTTGGCGGGTACCGCCGCGACAGCGTGCGCGCCTTTCTGGCCCAGGTGTCCGACGAACTTGAGGCGCTGCTGGGCGAGCAGCTGCGTGCCCGTGAGACGCGCACCCGGCTGGAACGCGAGCTGGAGGAACTGAAAGCCTCGCAGGACGAGATCCGCCGCGCCGTGGTGGCCGCCGAGAAGATGTCGCATGACCTGCGTCAGAACGCCACGAAGGAAAGCGAGCTGATCGTGGCCCATGCCACCGCCCAGGGCGAGAGCATGCTGCGCGAGGCCCAGGCCCGCAACGTGGAATTCGAGGCCCAGCACGGCGCGCGCATGACCGCGCTGGAGGCCACCTTCCACGCCCGCTTCGCCGATCTGGAGCGTGACCACCACCAGCTGCTGCTGGAGCGCGAGCGCGTGCAGACCGAGCGCATCAACGCGCTGGAACGCGAGTTCAACGAGCGCCACACCGAACTGACCTCGCGTCTGGCCGGGGCGCGTCAGGAGTACGTGCAGTTTCTGAGCGGCTACCGCGCCCTGATGACCTCGTTTTCCGATCTCTCGGCCCGCCACGTGCTGCCCGAGGACATGCCCCTGCCGGTTTCCGGGCTGCCGAGCCAGCATCTCAAGGGTGGAGGCCGGGCGCAGACCCAGGCACAGACGCGGGAACTGCCCGACGCGGGGGACGCCGCCCCCGAGCAGGACGGCGAGAAGGACACGGACCTGCTCGAAAACCACCAGTTCCTGTGATGTCGCCCCCGAATCTGCCGGTGTTCCGCCTGCCCGTCACGGACCCGGCGTTCGTCCAGAACCCCTATCCGCTGCTGGCCGAGTTGCGCGAGACGACGCCCGTGTTCTTTGATCCCGGCATGAACCGGGTGGTGCTGACCCGCTACGCCGACATCAGTGCGGTGCTGCGTGACAAACGCTTCGGGCGCAGCGCCCTGCACCGCTACTCGCGCGACGAGCTGGGCTGGCCGCCGCCCGATCCCGCGCAGCAGCATTTCGACGCCTTCAACGGCAACCACCTGCTGGACAGTGAACCGCCCAAGCACACCCGGTTGCGCTCATTGGTGGGGTTGGCCTTCACGCCGCGCCGGGTGGAAGGCCTGCAGAAGCGTATCGAAGCGATTCTGGCCGGGCAGTTGCGCGGGCTGGGCGAGGCTGGAGCCTTTGATCTGGTGGCCGACTACGCCGAGCCGCTGCCGGTCACGGTGATCGCCGAACTGCTGGGCGTGCCGCCAACAGACCGCGCCCTGCTGCGCCCGTGGTCGGCCGCCATCGTGCGGCTGTACGAGCCCAGCGCCGATTCACTGGCGCAGGCCGAGGCCGAACGCGCCGTGCTGGACTTCAGCGCCCTGCTGCGTGAGCTGAGCGGGCAGCGCCGGCGCCAGCCGCAGGATGACCTGATCACCGCCCTCGTGGGGGCCGAGCAAGACGGTGACAGGCTCAGCGAGCAGGAGCTGATCGACACCTGCATTCTGCTGCTCAACGCCGGGCACGAGGCCAGCGTCAACGGATTGGCGGCGGGGGTGCTGGCCCTTCTCAGGCAACGCGAGCACTGGGACGCGCTGGTGGCGGCGGCCCCGCGCGAGGACAGCCTGCCCCTGTTCCGCCGCGCTGCCGAGGAACTGTTGCGCTTCGACACGCCGCTGCCGATGTTCGAGCGGATTGCGCTGGAAAGCATGGAGTTGCACGGCGCGGCCCTGAAGCCCGGAGACCGGGTGTCGCTCCTGTATGCCAGCGGCAACCGCGACCCGCGCAAATTCGACGTGCCCGGCGCCCTGAACCTGAACCGCGATCCCAACCCGCACCTGACCTTCGGGCTGGGCATCCACTACTGCCTGGGCGCGCCGCTGGCCCGGCTGGAACTGGCCCTGAGCCTGCGGGCGCTGTGCCGCGCGCTGCCAGACTTGCGCCTCAAGCATGCCGACGAGCCGGGCCAGTACACCGGCGGCTTCGTCATTCGTGGGCTGGCGCGGCTGGACGTGGTGAACGGTTGAGGGAGGGAGTGGCCCGCCAGTGGAACGTGGGCGCAGTCAGTGCGGTTACCCCGCTGGGCGGTGGAAGCATCAACGGGGCGCACCGCGTCGAGGCGCAGGCGGGCTGCTTTCACCTGCGGGTGTACCGCGAGGCCCAGCGCCTGAGCATAGAGCGCGAACATGCCGTGATTGCCGCCGCGCTGGCTGCCGGGAGTTCGACGCCGCGCCCGGTGCCCTTGAAAAATGGAGGCACCATCGGCCAGCTCGGCTGCGCGTGGGCAGCGCTGTTCGAGCGGGCGCCCGGCGCGGTCATTGCCCGCGAGGCGTTGACGGCGTTGGACGTGGAGCGCCTGGGTGGTTTTCTGGCTGACCTGCACGCCCGGTTGCCGCAGACGGTGGCCTTCGAGGTGCCGCGCGTCGGCACGTCCAGAGGGGGTGGAACGCGGGAACGCCTGGAGCGCATCGAGCAGGCCATCCTGAAGCTGCCCCATCCTGACGAGGCCGACGGCTGGGCGCTGGAGCGCACGCGGCAACGGCTGGCCCTGCTGCGAAGCTCGCCCCAGCCCGCGTTCGCCTCTGCCTTTCCATTCCGCTTCCTGCACGGCGATTTTCACGATGGCAACGTCTTTTTCGAGGACGGTCAGCCGGTGGCCGTGATCGACTGGGAACTGTGTCGCCTGGCCCCGCGTGCGTGGGAGGTGGCGCGTGTGCTGGACTACAGCCTGCGCCTGCATCCGGCCCTCTCGCGGGCTTTTCTGGTCGGCTACCGTCACGTTCTCCCGCTGGGTGCGGCGGAACTGCTGGACGGCGTTCGTCTGTACGCGCAGTTGCAGGAGGGCAATGTCTGGGTCTTCGAGAGCGTGTACCTCGAACACAATCCCGGCCCCAAGGTCTTTATTCGCCCGCCGCCCTACCTGCCGTTTGCTCAGGCGTGGCGCGAGTCTGGTCTGGATTAAAGTCCCGCCACCACACCGCTGCCAGCTCCCCGTCTGCCGCCTCAGCAATGGCTTCTGCCGTCCTCGCCAGCGCCAGCAATGCCAGCACGCGGGCCGGGCTGCGCGGCAGGCTGCGTTCCAGGGCTTTTTCCGCCGTCCGCCCACCCTTCGCCCCGCCCAGCCGCAGCTGCGCGTGGGCCAGCACCGCCAGCAGGTGCGCGTCGCTGGGCTGCCCGGTGGCCTCGCAGACCTTCAGGCCCTCGGCCAGGGCGCGCAGGGCAGCATGCGGCTGGGGCAACAGCTGCTCGCCGCGCAGGGTGGCGGCGGCGATTACAGCCCCCACATCGCCCTCCTGACGGGCCAGGGCCAGGGCGTGCGTGGTTTCGGCCTCCGCCCGCGCGTCCCCCTGTTGCCAGCGGGCGCGGGCACGCAGAGCGGCGGGCCGGGCGGTATCCGGCAGCGGACGCAGAACGTGCAGCGCTTGATCCGATTCACCCAGGCGCAACAGGGCCGCCGCATGCGTCAGCGGGTCTGCCCCGGCCCACAGCACCGCGAGGCGGGGGCGGCCCAGGAACAGGGCCAGCCGCGCCGCCTCGGTGGGGTCTGGTGGAAGCAGGGGAGAGTAGAAGGATGCGGGTTCGCCGCGTTCCAGAGCCGCGCTCAGTTCGGGGGGTGCCTGGGCCATCGCAGCGGCAGCATAGCCTGCCGGGGCGTTACGCGCTCAGCGCCAGGTCCAGGCCCAGGAAGCGCCACAGGGCGCGGCGCGGCACGCGCAGACCACTGGGATGTTCGACGGCGCCCAGACGGCCGTCTCTGATCCAGCGGCGGACGGTGCGTTCGTGGGTGCCGGTGAAGTCGGCCACCTGGCTGACCTTCAGGAGCATGGGCAGGCTTTGGAACTGGTCTGAAAGGGTCATCTTGGACCTCCCAAAAAGAGCGCGGGGCCGCCACACGGCAGCCCCAGACAGGATTTGATTTCAGTGTTCAGGCCATGATCCGCCCCAGGCCAGGCCAAAACGGCGCCGCCACCCGGCCCGTCGCCCTGAGGGCGCGCGGTCACGAAGTGGACTTCGGTGCGTTTCAACTTGCGCGGAGAGTACCACACCAAAAGTCAGGGCCACATCCGCCCCCGCCGGGGGAATCCGGCCGCGGGATCCGCCCCCGTAAGAGCGGGAAAACCGAGAATGCGCTGCTGCAGCCGACAAAGTCCCCACTTCCTCGCCGGGACATGGGCCTGTGGCGGCCCAAGAGAATTCTTTTACAGTTTTTTCATGCGCGGCGAAATACTGTAGGCGCCAACAGCCACAACCTGTGCCCCGGCCCCCCCCGGCCTTCCAGCCAGACCGGCCTGGAATGCTGGCGTGGTGCGAGGCGGTCAGGCGCTGTCAGTCCCACCCCGGAGGTTCTTTCATGGCTCAGCCCCGCAAGGTTCTTGGTCTCGCCCTCGCCACCCTCACCCTCAGCGCCGTGCTGGCCTCGTGCGGCAGCTCACAGAATGCGGCCACACCCGCCCTGCAAGGCGACGCGGCGGCTCCAGCCTCCACGCAGGTCAACGTCAGCGATCTGCCCATTGATCCCCAGCTCACGCGCAACCCGCTTCAGGAGCAGGCCACCGAGCGCTACAACATCACGCTGAAGTTCGCGCCGGGCAGCAGCGCCAGCGTGCAGAACGCCATGCGTACCGCCGCCGCCCGCTGGGAGAAGGTGATCACCCAGGGGCTGCCCAGCTACCGCGCCAACATCCGCGCCGGATCGTGCGGCAGCAACGCAGCCTACGTGGGCACCATCGACGATCTGCTGGTGTTCACCGGCAACACCGACATCGACGGCCCCGGCGGCATCCTGGCCCAGAGCGGGCCGTGCAGCATTCGCAGCGCCAGCGGCCTGACCACCTACAGCACGCTGGTCTTCGACACCGCCGATCTGGGCCAGTTCAGCAGCCAGCTGGCCGACATCGCCGTGCATGAGCTGGGGCACTCGCTGGGCATCGGGACGCTGTGGCAGCGCTTCGGGCTGGTGAGCGGGATTGGCGGCAGCAACCCCACGTATCAGGGCGGTAACGGCCTGCGCGAGTACCGCGCGGTGGGCGGCACCCTGAGCAGCGTGCCGGTGGAAAACCAGGGCGGCCCCGGCACGGCGGGCGGCCACTGGCGCGAGAGCACCTTCAAGACCGAACTGATGACCGGCTACCTGAACAGCGGCGTCTTCAACCCGCTGTCGCGCATGAGCGTGGGCAGCCTGCAGGACATGGGCTACGCGGTCAATTACGGTGCGGCGGACGCCTACCGCATTCCCAGCGTCGGCGCTCAGGGCGTGGGCGAAACGCTGGAACTCGGCGGGCGCGAACAGCTGATCACGCCCACCTACCGCAGCGAGTAAACGTTCAAGCCCTTTCGTCCCCACCTCAAACTGACGAGGTGGGGGCTTTGCTGCGTGGACGCGGGCCAGAAGGACACCCCCGTCGACGATCCAGGCCTTTCCCCCCCTGGCCCAGGCCCACGCGCTACCCTGCGTCCCGATGAGTCTTCTCTCGCAACTGTCGGGCACGCTGGTCAACGTGGGCACCGTGCTGCTGGGCACACTGATCGGCCTGACCGTGGGGGGGCGTCTGCCCGCGCGCACGCAGAAGGCGCTGCTCCAGACCCTCAGCCTGGTCACGGTGTTTATCGGGCTGGACATGGCCAGCAATCTGAACCGGGTGGCGGCGGGCAGCATTCCGGGGGTGATCGTGGCGCTGGTCAGCCTGGCGGCCGGCGTGGTGATCGGTGAGGCGCTGGGCATCGAGGAAGGGCTGAACCGCCTGGGCGAACGCCTGCGGACGCGCTTCAAGGGCGAGGGCCGGTTTACCGAGGGTTTCGTGGCCGCCAGCCTGCTGTTCTGCGTGGGGCCGCTGACCTTTGTGGGCGGATTGCAGAACGGCCTGACCGGGGACAGCAGCAGCTACATCCTGAAAAGCACGCTGGACGGCATCTCGGCGCTGGCGCTGGCGGGCGCGTATGGCCTGGGTGTGGGCTTCAGCGCCGTGACCGTGCTGATCGTGCAGGGCGGCATCAGCCTGGCTGCCGGGGGCTTCGCGTCCACGCTGCTGGGCGGCGCGGACCCCGAGACCCTCAAGACCAACCCGTACATCCTGGTGCTGACCGGGGCCGGTGGCCTGAGCATCGTGGGCATCAGCTGGAATCTGATGCTGGCCGGGCTGGGCCTGGAAGACCGGCGCGTGCGGGTGGGCAGCATGCTGCCGGCGCTGCTGCTGGCCCCGCTGCTGCTGTGGGTGGCGGAACGGATCGCGGGATAACCGAGGGACAGCAAGGACAAAGCGGTGCAGGCAGGGGATGCTGGGCCACTCCCACTTGGGCGGCTGGTTTCTGACGGGCGTTAATGCTCGCGGCCTATCAGTGCCTCGTCAGGTTCAGCCCGTACCTTACGCGCATTCAAACCGAGCAGCATCACACGTCCACTCTGAATGTCCAGGAGGCCCGACATGTCCACCCTCAAACGCATCTCCGCCCTGACCGCCCTGCTGGCTCTGGCCGCGCCCACCCTGGCCGCGCCCAAGATCAGCGCCCAGAGCATCATCGTCAACCCCACGCAGCCGGAACTGAACGTGCAGGTCTGGACGAACCGCGACGCCAGCGGCGATGGCAATCCCGTCTACCAGATCGGCGAGCGCATCAGCGTGGGGGTCAAGACCAATGCGGACGCCTACCTGTACCTGTTCAACGTGAATGCGGACGGCAACATTGATCTGTTCTTCCCGAACGCCTACGAGGACAGCAACTATGTCCCGGCGGGCACGCGGGTCTTTCCGGGGAACGGCGCCAGGTACAGCCTGAGCGTCGGCGGCCCGAACGGGCAGGACAAGCTGCTGGCCGTGGTCAGCACCACCGAACTGAGTCTGAACGACATTGCCATCTTCGAGGGGCAGCAGAACTTCGCCACCGTCAGCGTGCAGGGTCAGGACGGCCTGGCGCAGGCGCTGAGCATCGTGGTCAATCCGCTGCCCGACAACGCCTGGGTCACCGACACCGCCTTTTTCCGGGTGGGCAACGTGGCGCAGACCCCGCAGCCCCAGCCCACGCCCGTGACCCGGATTCAGCCGGGCCAGCGCGAGGACGGCTCCTTCGACAGCGCGATGGTGGACGCCTACGCCCGCCTGAAGGGGGGCGAGTCGCTGGGTCAGGCCACCACCTACGCCGTGCCCTGGGGCGACGGCTGGTGGCAGAAGTTTGGCGGCGTTGGCGCGTATGGCGACGCAGCGTTATTGCACGCCAACGGCAGCAGCCGCTCGTACTCGGTGCATGGCCGCCTGCTGGCCCGCTACCTGGCGCTGGCCCAGGCCGAGAACGGCGCCACCCGCCCGCCGAGCCGGCTGGGCTGGGCCGCCGGCGACGAGAAGGTCATCCCACAGAACCGCTACGGCACCACCGGCCTGTACGGCTTCTTCCAGAACGGCGCGTTGTACGACTCGCAGAAGTACGGCACCTTCTGGCTGACCGGCCCGGTGCTCAAGTCCTACCAGGGCCTGGGCGGCAGCGGCAGCTTCCTGGGCTTCCCCACCCGCGATCAGTCCCTGCTGAACGGGGCCTGGGCCGCCGACTTCGAGGGCGGCAGCATCCGCACCGTGGGCGGCGCCGTCAAGATCTACCGCAAATAAGCCCCACCCCCACCTGCTCCCTCTGCGCCGGGCATGACTGGACACCCAGTTCGTGACCCCATGCCCGGCACTCTTTTTCCCTGCCCACCCCGGGCCGGGTTCTAATCCGCGCGCCTCCGCGGGCAAACGATCTGCCCCGGCGCATCTTCCAAACCTCCCCGACACCCACATTCCGTTCAAAGCAGACAGCCCCCGACTCCGTGGCGAGTGCGGGGGCGCTCTGCTGTTCAGGCTTCAGCCCTGTTTCTGGACGTTCTGACGGTGCAATTCCCGGATGCGTCCGCTCAGCGATGATTCCGGCCCCTCGACATCCGAGTCGCGCAGCACGTCCCCAATGGGCAGGGGGTTGACTGGCCCTGGTTCTGCGCCGAACTCCTTCATCCACCCGGTCAGTTGTTCGGACGAACTGGCGTACACGATGCGTCCCAGCCCCACCCAGCCGTGGGCGGCGGCGCACATCGCGCAGTGTTCGCCGGAGGTGTAGACCGTGGCCCGCTTGCGTTCCTCTGGTGAGAGGTTTGCGGCAGCCCAGCGGGCAATCGCGATCTCGGGGTGCTGCGTGGCGTCGCCGTCCGCCGTGCGGTTGTGGTCCTCGAACAGCACCTCGCCCGCCTCCGACACGATCAGCGAGCCGAAAGGGTCATTCCCGGTGCTCAGCGCCGTCTCGGCCAATTCAACACAGCGCGTCAGATATTGTCGGTCGGTGTCGTTCATGCGTGTCCTCCTCAGCTCAGCTTGGCCTTGAATTCCTCGTAGCCAAACTGTTTGATCCGCTCGTAGCTGCCGTCCAGATGCAGGATGCCGATGTCGGGGTGCTTGACGCCGTTGAAGAAGGTGGTCTTGACCATCGTGTAGTGGATCATGTCGTCGAAGACCACGCGGTCACCGATTTTCAGCGGTTTTTCGAACACGTACTCGCCCACCACGTCCCCCGCCAGACAGGTGGTGCCGCCGATCAGGTAGGGATAGCCGCCGCCGTAATCGTTGGCCTCGCGGTGCTCGTGTTCGGGGGGATCGCCCGCGCCCAGGATGCGGGGGCGGTACGGCATTTCCAGCACGTCGGGCATGTGGGCGCTGACCGACACGTCCAGCAGCGCGGCGTCCTTGACGTTGTGCACGATGTCCAGCACGCGGCTGACCAGCCAGCCGGTCTGCCAGCCGAAGGCGCTGCCGGGTTCCAAGATCACGTCCACGCCCCATTTTTCGCGGAAGGCGCGCACCACCCGGATCAGCCGTTCCAGATCGTAGCCCTCGCGGGTCATCAGGTGGCCGCCGCCGAAGTTGACCCAGTTCATGTGCGGCAGGAATTCGCCGAAGTTACGCTCGACGACTTCCAGCGTGCGCTCCAGCGTGTCGCTGTCCTTCTCGCACAGGGTATGGAAGTGCAGGCCGTCCACGCCGTCCAGCAGATCTGCCCGGAATTCGCGGCGGGTCACGCCCAGACGTGAGAACGGCCCGGCGGGGTTGTACAGATCCGTCTCGACTTCGGCGTACTCGGGGTTGATGCGAATGCCGACGTGAATCTCACGGCCCCCTGTGCGGGCGGCCTCCACCTGCGGCTTGAAGCGTTCCCACTGCGAGAACGAGTTGAACACCAGATGATCCGCCAGTTCCAGAAGCTGTGGCATTTCCTCGTCGCTGTAGGCCGGGGCGTAGATGTGCACCTCGCCGCGCATCTCCTCGCGGGCCAGGATCGCCTCGTTCAGGCTGCTGGCCGTCGCGCCGCTGATGCCGTACTCGCGCAGGAGTGGAAAGGTGCTCCACATCGAAAAGCCCTTGAAGGCCACGATGATCCGCGCCCCACTCTGCTGCTGGATGTGCGAGATCAGCGCCAGATTGCGCCGCAGCCGCGACTCGTCCAGCACGAAGGCCGGGCTGGGAATGGCGGCCCAGTCGATGCTGTCCGTGGGCGTGACGGCAGAAAGCTGAACCTCAGCGGTGTGGGAGTCGGAAACGGTCATGCCCGGAGTCTAGCGGGCCGGGGCGTGGCCAACCGCCTTCCTCAACGCAAAAGCTTGAAGCTCTTCACGAACGCGGCGTTGGTGGGCGTCATCTTGGCCTGAAGCCCCTGCTTGGTCGTGGCGGTGACCAGATAGGCTTTACCGCCCGTGACCGCGTAGGTGGAGATGAAATGCAGCTTGAACTGCCCCTGCCGCCCGGTGTAGACGGTCTCCTGGGCTTTGGCTCCGCCCAGCGTGGTGGCGCGCGTGCTGATGATCTTGCTGTCGGTGATCAGTTTCTTGACCTGATCCAGGCTCAGGGCGTGGTACTGCGCCAGCGTGATGCCGGCCGGCAACGGCTGCACCGCCACGTTCAGGTTGGGCGTGAAATCGCCCTGCGGCTTGTCGGCGAAGGCCACCGCCACGCCGGGCACGCTGAGCTGCGTCCAGCCGGGCGGCGGCGTGACCGAGAAGCCGTTCTCGGTGTTCGTGTAGGTGGCAGACAGGGCGGAACCCAGCAGGGTCAGCCCGGCGAGGCTCAGGACAAGTTTGGTCGGCATGGGGCAGAGTAGCGGGCAGATATGCCGCCTAGCCCGCGACGAATTTTAGCGTTCCTTCGGGGACGTCCTCGCCGCGCTCCAGCGTGGGCACCACGGTGCTGGTGCTGAGGCCCGCCGCGAGTTCCACGTCCTCGCCCAGCCCCAGACTGATCAGGTGGACGCCGTGGGCGCTGCCGGCCAGCGCCTCGGCGGGATCGCCGCCGCCCCGGCGCACGGTCAGGGCGATCCGCGCGCCGTCGTCCAGCGTGAAGTCGCCCATCGCCAGCAGGTACTCGGCCAGAACGCCGGCGGTGTACACGTCCTCCAGGCCCACCCGTCCGTCGGTGCCGGCGCAGACGATGGCGATGCCCTCGGTGGCCAGGGCGCGGGCGCGGCGGGCGGCGGCGTGGGCGTTGGTCAGGGCTGCCAGCAGCACGTGCTTGCCGCTCTGCGCGGCGATATGGGCGGCCCCGGTGCCGTTGGTGGTGTTCATGACCACCGTCTGGCCCGCAAAGTTCTGTGCTCCCGCCTCGGCCGGGCTGTTGCCGAAGTCGAAGCCGGGCAGAGGCAGGCCGCCGCGTTCCCCGGCCAGCACCAGTTGATCCCGGGTGCCGCGCAGGGCCAGGGCCACTTCCGGCGTGCTGGTCAGCAGCAGCGCCTGCGCGCCGCGTTCCAGGTACGCCACCGCCGTGGTGGTGGCCCGCAGGGCGTCGATGACCAGCACCACGTCCGGGTAGGTTCCGTGCGGCAGCAGATCGACGCGCAGCCTCACGCGCGCCCGCCCGCCCTCATTTCAGGGCTTCCCGCAGGCGTTCCAGGCCTGCCCGTGCGCCGTCCTTGCCGAACACGGCGCTGCCCGCCACCAGCACGCTGGCCCCAGCGCTGACCACCGCGCGGGCGTTGGTGCTGGACACGCCGCCGTCCACCTGCAATTCGGCGGCGCTGCCCGCCTCGTCCAGCCAGCGGCGCAGGGTGCGGATGCGCTCCAGACTGGCGGGAATGAACTTCTGGCCGCCGAAACCGGGGTTGACGCTCATGACCAGCACCAGATCGACGTCGCCCAGGACGGGCCGCACCGCCTCCAGTGGGGTGCCGGGGTTGAGGGTCACGCCCGCCCGCTTGCCCAGTTCCCGGATCTGCTGCACGGCGCGGTGAACGTGCGGCGTGGACTCGACATGCACGGTCAGGCTGTCGGCGCCGGCGGCGGCAAAGTCTTTCAGGTAGCGCTCGGGCCGCTCGATCATCAGGTGCACGTCCATCGGCAGGTTGCTGGCCCGCCGCGCCGCCGCCAGGATCGGCAGCCCGAAGCTGAGGTTGGGCACGAAGGCCCCGTCCATCACGTCCACGTGCGCCCAGTCGGCCCCGGCGATGGCCTGCAGTTCATCGGCCAGATGCGCGAAGTCGCAGGACAGGATGCTGGGGGCCAGTTTGACGGGGCGGGGGCTGTCGGCTTCGGCACTCACGCCGGGCAGTTTACGACATGGCTTACAAATCCGGATGCGGCTGCCGCCGGGGGCTGCGGGGCCACGCACACGGCGGCGGCTGCTACCTTTGGCCCATGCCTCCCGTGCCCTCCGTGACGCCCGACTGGGCCTATGAGCGCCAGCACTGGCGGCGCGGGTATTTCCGGGTGGCCGGGGTGGACGAGGCCGGACGCGGGGCGTGGGCCGGGCCGGTCACGGTGGCGGCAGTGATCCTGCCCGGCTTGGCCACCGAGTACCCGTTTCGCGACAGCAAACAGCTCACGGCGGCCCAGCGTGAGGAATACGCCGCTGAGGTGCGCCGGGTGGCCCTGGCCTACGCCGTGGAACACGCCTGGCCCGACGAGATCGACCGGCTCAATATCCTGGGGGCCACGCACGCGGCGGCGCTGCGTGCCCTGGAACGCCTGACTCCGCCGCCGCAGGCGCTGGTGACGGACTACCTGAAACTCCGCACGGCGCTGCCCCTCAGCGCCCCGCCCAAGGCCGACGCCCTGAGTTACAGCGTGGCCGCTGCCAGTCTGCTGGCCAAAACGGAGCGCGACGCCGTGATGCGTGAGCTGGACGCCCAGTACCCCGGTTACGGCTTTGCCGCCCACAAGGGCTACGGGGCGCCCGCCCACCGCGCCGCGCTGGAGGAACTGGGCGTGAGTGCCGTCCACCGCCGCAGCTTCGCGCCCATCCGCCGCCTGCTGGAAGACGGTGAGGGCGGCCTGTTTCCGGCGTGGGCCTGACCCGTCCCGCGCTTCCCAGCTTCCTCATCTGCGGCCCGTATTCTGCGGCCATGTTGAAACGCGCTGTCTTGCCGCTGGCCCTGGGTCTGCCTCTGTTGCTGGGAGCCTGCGCTCCGGTGGCCTCGCTGCTCTCCTCCACGGATGGAGAAAAAGGGCCGCTGCAGTTCGGGCCGCTGGCCGTCGGGCAGACCTGGACGGTCGGCGGCGTGGTGGACAGCCGCAACGTGGTCGCCACCGTGACCATTCCCGATCTGGTCAACGTGCAGGGCGTCTTCGCCTCGTCCAGCGCCCGCGACGAGTACAACGGCTTTAACGACAACCGCGCCGGCTTCGCGGTGGCGTCCTACGATCCGGACCGCCGCAGCGCCGAATTCCGCTGGGTAGGTGACGCCGGGGCCGCCAGCTTTGACCGTGTGGTCTACACCTGCAAGATCGAGAACCTGTCTGCCACCCCTCTGACCGGCACCCTCAACTACCTGCGCAACGGTCAACTGGTGGCCACCGGCACCTGCGAGGCCAACCTCAGCGGGCGGTCCTAGCGCAGTTGTCCGAATTGCAGCATCAGAAAAGAAGACTTCTGATGCTGCAATTCTCTCCTGCGGAGCTGAATCAGTCCCAACTGCTCGTTGAAATTCACTCCCTCTCTGCGAGCTGTGCCAGTCCGTTCGGTCAAAAGGAAACAGCCGTTTTGACAAATGCTCTAGACCTTCCAGAGATAGTCCTCTGACCACGCCTCCCCGCGCCGGATGAACGGTGTGGGGAGGCCCAGCACGCGCCCGCCTCCCTTGATGGCGGCGCGCACCAGCACTCTGGGATCGAGGGCGGGGTAGAGGCCACGGGCAAAGGCCACGTCGTCGCGTACGTCCAGGCTCTCGCCGCTGGCCACGGAATCGGTGCCCAGCGCGATCTCCACGCCAGCCGCCGCGTAAGCCGTCCAGGGAAAGGTGCCGCACTCCAGATGATGGTTGCTGCGCGGGCAACTGACCACCGCACAGCCGGCCCGCGCCACCCGCGCGATGTCGTCCGGCGTGACGTTGACCATGTGGACCAGCGTGGGCTTCGCGGCCAGCACGCCCAGTTCGTCCAGATAGCGCACCGGGGTCAGCCCCGGCTCTGGTGCGCGCCCGATCACTTCCGCGAAGGTCTCGGGCCAGAAGGCGGGCAGCCGGTGGTCCCACAGTGGCCCCGCGCCCGTGGCGAACAGTTCCGGTTCACTGGGATGCTCGGCCACATGAATCTGGAGGGGCAGGCCCTCGCCCGCCGCGTACTCGGCCACCAGCCGCATCAGGCGGTGGCTGACGGTGTACGGCGTATGTGGGGTCAGCCCGATGCGCGGGCCGCCGGGCCGCTCCAGTTTGCGCCACGCCTCCACCCGCTGCCGCACTTCGGCAAATCGCTTGTCGGCCTGTTCAGCGAACGTTCCCAGCACCTCGAAGTACAACACGCCGCGCAGGTCCTCGCGGGCCAGCAGGGCGTCCATCACCTCACCGGACCACACGATGTCGCCCACGCCGCCCACGCCCAGCCGCGCGAGTTCGTCGGCCCCGGCCAGTGCCCCGGCCACGCCGCGTTGTTCGCGCTGGGCGATCACCACTTCAGGCAGCCAGCGAAAGTACGGCAATGCCTGAAACGCGTAGGCGCTCATGTCCAGATGCGTATGCGCGTTGACCGGCGGCGGGGCGATGACGCCGCCCACCTCTTCCACCTGGGCCTGCGGGTAGCGGGCGCGCAGCTGCGCCGGATCGCCGGTGGCCGCCACCGTATCGCCCACGACGACGACGCCGCCCGGCGCGTGGCCTCCCCCCATGCCGGTGTACAACACATCGCAGACGAGCAGGCGGGGCTTGAAGGGATCGGGTGCAGGGTGGGTCATGTGGGCATGTTAGAGGGGACGGCAGAGAGCGAACAGGCTCAATGATTGACTTGTTGCACAAGTGAGAGACGATTGAAGACGCCCAGAGGCTGCGTCAATCGCAGATCGGGTCTCAGCCTGTGGCCGGCCTTCAGGCCGATCGACAGCCCGCGCAGATCTCGATGCGGATTTCGGTGGAAAGGATGAAAGACCTGGAACACCCGGCTGGAAGGAGAAGACACAGCAAGTGGGAAGCGCCGCGGAGGAGCCTGCATTTCGAATGCACGGAACAGACGCGGGGGGCGCCCCCGTCTACCCCCATCACCGCATGATTTGCAGATGCCCCAATCTTTTCAGCGGATAGCATAACGGGCAGATGACCGACCCCGCCGCGACCTCCGCCGACACACCACCGCTGGGCCGACACGGTCAGCCCCGGCACCCTGACACCGTCCAGGCCCAGGCTCTGCCAGCCACCGTCACCGAATATCCCGTCGCCTTTACCGGCACGGCGGGGGAGTACTTCCGGCTGTGGATCGTGAACGTCGCGCTGACCTTCGTGACGCTGGGGCTGTACCTGCCGTGGGCGCGGGTGCGCAACCGGCAGTATTTTTTCGGGCACACCTGGGTGGACGGCCAGAACTTCGAGTACCGCGCCAATCCGGCGGCGCTGCTGCGCGGCTACCTGATCGTGGCGGCGCTGTTCGTGGCCTACGCGGTGTCGGGGCAATTCGACTCCACGCAGTGGGTGGCCGTCGTGCTGGCCCTGATCTACGCCGCCGCCTACCCGCTGCTGGTGCGCCAGTCCATGCGCTTTCAGGCGGTCAACACGGTTCACCGGGGCCTGCGCTTCCGCTTTCACGGCACTACGGGCGGCGCGTACGTGGCGTACATGCTGGCGAATGTGGTGGCGAGCGTGTCGGCTGGGCTGGCGCTGCCGTGGGCGTGGTTCATGCAGCGGCGCTATCAGGTGGACGGGCTGGCGTTCGGCTCGGCGCGGGCTGGCTTCCGGGGGGATGTCGGCCCCTTTTACCTGATCGGCCTGACCGCGCTGGGCCTGAGTCTGGCGGGCGGCCTGCTGATCGGCGTGCCGCTGGTGGCGCTGATCTTCTTCGTGGTGCGCGGCGCATCGGGGAACCTCGACCCGTCGGCCCTCGACGCGCTGGGCCTGGCGTCCTCTGTGACCTTCCTGGCGGCCCTGATCGTGGGATACGTGGGCGTGCTGCTGCTGTACGTCGTGGCGTGGCAGTACATTCGCGGCGCGACCATGGCCTACGTGCTGAACAACGTGGAACTGGGCGGCGTGGTGCGCACGCGGGCCACCTTCAGCCCGTGGCGGCTGGTGTGGATCACCGTGACCAACGCCGCCGCGCGGGTGCTGACGCTGGGGCTGGCCTCCCCCTGGGCGGCGGTGCGGCAGACCCGCTACATCCTGGGCGGCGTGACCGTGCGCGCCATCGCCCCGCTGGACGACTTCGCGGCGGGGGTGGGCGGCGAGACCTCGGCGTTCGGCGAGGCGGCCACCGAACTGCTGGACATCCAGGTGGGCTTCTAGCGTGTCGGGCAGCACTGGGCCAATCATTCTGGAGGGCGTGTATTTCGACGGACAGAGCAGCCGCGATCAGCCCGCCACCCTGACGGTGGACGGGCAGACCGTGACCCTGAGCGTGGCCGCCGGCGCGGGGCTGGGCCTGCCCGGCACGCTGCCCCTGGTGCACCGCTGGCCGGCCCGACTGCTGGGCGTGGAGGCCCCGATTCCGGGTGTGCGCCGCGCCGTGACGCTGCCGGGCGGGGGCCGCTTCGAGACCCGCGACGACGCGGGCGTGAGTGCCTGGGAACGCGCCAGCGGGCGCAACCGCGCCCTGAGCGGCGTGCGCGCCCTGGAATCTCGCCCGTGGGCGGCGCTGGCCGCGCTGGGGGTGTCGCTGGCGGCGCTGGCGCTGTTCGTGATCTACGGCATCCCGGCGGTGGCCCGGCAGGCGGCCTTCGCCACGCCCCGCAGCGTGCTGGCGACTTTTGACCGCGAAACCATCGACTTTCTTGAAGAGGGCGAATATTTCGGCCCCTCCAAACTCAGCGCGGCGCGGCAAACGCAACTCAGGACCGAGTTCCGCAAGGTGGCGGCCTGGGCCGGCGGCGGTTACCCCTACCGCCTGCTGCTGCGCGACGGCGAGGCGGGCGGCCTGAACGAGATGGGCGCGAACGCCTTTGCCCTGCCCGGCGGCACGGTGGTCATGACCGATCAACTGGTGGAACTGGCAAAGAGTGACCGCGAGTTGATGGGCGTGCTGGCCCACGAAACCGGGCACGTGACGGGGCGCCACGGCCTGGCGGGCGTGTACCAGGCGCTGGGGCTGACGCTGGTGACCACCGTGATCACCGGCGATATCGTCAGCGCGGGCACCTTCGCCGCCGCCGTTCCAGCGGCCCTGCTGCGCGGTGGCTACTCGCGCGCGGCAGAAACCCAGGCGGACGAGGTCTCGGGCGCGTACATGCTGAAAACCTACGGCACCACCCGCCCGCTACAAACCATGCTGGGGCGGCTGGAGCAGGACGAGGAGGAGGCCGGCGATTCCTCGGAAGACTCCGGCCCCTCCATCTTTGACCTGATCAGCACCCATCCGGGCACGCCAGAGCGGATCGCGCACCTCAAACGCATCGAGGCCGAGGGCAAACTGACCCCGAAACGCTAGCCTGACGCCCATGAACTTCGCCGTCCTCTCCACCAGCCTCGATCCCGAGAGCCGCAGCGCGTGGCTGTGCGCGCTGGCCGCCGGGCAACTGCGCGAAGCCGGGCACGCGATCACCCACCTCGATCTGCGCGAGACGCCGCTGCCGCCCTTCGACAACGCGGCGTGTTACGCCCACCCCAACGCCGATCTCTACCACCGCACCATCCGTGAGGCCGACGGCGTGCTGCTGGGTGTTCCGGTCTACAACTGGGGCCTGGGTTCGGGGGCGCGGACGCTGGTGGAACTGACCGGCAGCAGCGACGCGGAGCGCGGCCTGCACGGCGCGTGGTTCGACAAACCCGTGACGTTTCTGGTGTCCGGCGGGCTGGATCACGGCTACCTCAGCCACGGGGCCTTCGCGCTGGGCATGATGTACGACTTCCGCTGCGTGATCAACCCGCATTTCGTGTACGCCACCTCGGCCCACTGGGCCGCGCCGGAGGTGCCGGGGGAATGGCTGGCGGAGCGGCTGTCCAGAACGGTGGAGCGCACCGTTGACCTCTCCGAGCGCCTGCGCGGACGCGACTATCACAGCGTGTGGGAAATTTGACCGCCCCAACCGCCGAAAAGCCGCGCGTCGTCACCGAGCATCCCGACTTCTACATCGTCCACAAGCCCGCGCTGTGGTTGACACACCGGGTTCACACGGGGGGAAGGGTGGCTGTGCCGGACGTCCTGAGCTGGATGCACCGCGAAACCGGAGAGCCAGACCTCTCGCCGCCGCACCGCCTCGACCGCGAGACCAGCGGCCTGCTGGTGCTGTCGCGCGACACCGAGGCCGCCCGGCGCTTCTTCACGCTGTTCAAGACGCATCTGGTGGGCAAGACCTACCTCGCCCTCGTGCGCGGCACGCCCGACTGGACGCGCCGCACGTTGGACGCCCCGCTGGGCGATCTGGGCCTGGGCGCGGCCAACCGGGTGCTGATGCGGCAGGCGGTGGTGCCGGGTGGCCGCCCCGCCGTCACCGATTTCCGTGTGCTGGAGCGGCGGTCTGGGCACGCGCTGATTGAGGCCCACCCGCGTTCGGGCCGCCTGCATCAGATCCGGGCGCACCTGTTTCATCTGGGCCTGCCGATGGTGGGCGACAAGATCTACGGCCCGGAGCGCGATGCCTTCGTGGAATTTATCGAAACCGGGCAGACGCCCGAACTGACCGCCCGACTGGGCCTGCCCCGTCAGGCGCTGCACGCGGCCCGCCTCGCCTTTCCCTGGGCCGGGGCGCAGGTGGTGGCCGAGGCGGGGCTGCCAGGGGATATGCAAGGCTTCTGGGACGGCCTCGCGCCGAGAGTGTAAGGTTCCCGCCCTTGCACTCCTATTCAATCCGAGTAAATTGATCGGGTATGGAATGTCCCACAGGGGATCAGGCATGAACGAACGGACGCTGGATCAATTGACGCCCGGTGAACACGCGCATGTGGTGGGCCTCGATCCGGCCCATCCGCTGCGCCGCCGCCTGCTGGAGTTGGGCTTCGTGCGCGGCGCGCCGGTGACGGTGGTGCGCCGCGCCCCACTGGGTGACCCTTTTGAAGTGCGCGTGAACGGCACCGATCTGGCCCTGCGCGCCGCCGACTTGCACGGCATCCGGGTGAGACAGTGACGGCCACCCTGCCTCCGCCCAGCGTCCACATCCCCGACGAGGCCGCCTGCAAGGCCACGCTGGGCCGCCTGAAGGAGGCCAGCGAACCCAGAGTCGTGGTGGTGGGCAACCCCAACGTGGGCAAGACCACGCTGATCAACGCGGTGGCCGGCACGCGCCTGAAGGTGGGCAACTGGTCGGGCGTGACCATCGAGAAGCGCGAGGCGCGGCTGGAGTACGCGGGCCGCGCGGTGCACCTGCTGGACCTGCCCGGCGCGTATTCCCTCAGCCCGCACACCCCCGAGGAACTGATCGCCCGCACCGCCCTGCTGGACGAGGCCCCCGACGCCGTCCTGAATGTGCTGGACGCCGGAAATCTGGAGCGCAACCTCTACCTGACGCTGCAACTGCTGGACTTCCGGCTGCCGGTGGCGGTGGCGCTGAATCTGGTGGATGAGGCCAGGAACAAGGGCATGACGGTGGACGCCGCCGCGCTGTCCCGCGCGCTGGGCGTGCCCGTCACGCAGACGGTGGCGAGCCGGAACCAGGGCACGGGCGAACTGATGGGTGACGTGCTGAAGGGCGCGACGCTGGGGATTGCCGTGCGCTATCCGCCCCAGATCGAGGCCGCCGCCAATGACCTGACCGCCCGCATGGTGGAGATGCCCACGCTGCCCCCTCACGCGCACCGTTACCTCGCGCTGGCGCTGCTGGAAGGGGATCCCAGCGTGCGCGGACGGCTGGCCGCCACGGGGCACAGCGAACTGCTGGACGCGGCGGACGCCCATCTGGCCGCCCTGGAGACAGAGGGCGTCGATCCCCTGATCGAGATTGCCGAGGCCCGCTACGCCCGTGCGGGCGATCTGGCGCGGCTGGCGGTGCCGCAGGCGCAGGCCCGGCGCACCCTGTCCGAACGGCTGGACCGACTGGCGTTGCACCCCGTTCTGGGCATCCCGATCTTTCTGGCGCTGGTGTTGCTGGTGTTCCGGCTGACCTTCAGCGTGGCCTCGCCGTTTGTCGATCTGATCGGCGGCCCCCTCCAGACCATCGTGGGCGGCTGGGCTGCGGCGGCGCTGGCGTGGTTCCCGCTGGGGCGCGATCTGGTGGTGGGCGCGATCATTCCGGGCGTCGGCACCGTCCTGAGCTTTCTGCCCACGCTGCTGGTGCTGTACCTCGCCATGAGCTTTCTGGAGGACAGCGGCTACATGGCCCGCGCTGCCTTTTTAATGGATCGGGCCATGCGCAGCATCGGGCTGGACGGACGGGCGTTCATTCCGCTGATCCTGGGCTTCGGGTGCAATGTGCCGGCCATCTACGCCACCCGCGCGCTGGAGCGCCGCAGTGACCGGGTGCTGGTCAGCATGATCCTGCCCTTCATGAGCTGCTCGGCGCGGCTGCCGGTGTACGTGGTGTTCGCCGCCGCGCTGTTTCCGCGTTCGGGCAGCTGGCTGGTCTGGAGCATGTACGTGCTGGGCATGGCGGTGGCCTTCGGCTTCGCGCTGATCCTGCGCCGCACCACCCTGCCCGCCGAGGGCGGCGGCGTGCTGCTGGAGCTGCCGCCGTACCGCTTCCCCGCGTGGAAGGTGCTGTGGAAGCACGCCTCGCGCCGCACCGCCTCGTTTGCCCGCCGCGCCCGCACCACGGTGATGGGCACGGTGGCCGTGGTCTGGCTGCTGCTGGCGCTGCCCGCCGTCTCGGGCGAGAAGTTCGCCACGGTGCCGCCGCAGGACAGCCTGTTCGGCACGGTCAGCCGCGCAATAGCGCCGATCTTCGCGCCACTGGGCTTTGGCGACTGGCAGGCCACCGGGGCGCTGATTCCCGGCTTTGTCGCCAAGGAAGTCGTGGTGGGCACCCTGGGCCAGATTTACCTGGGCGAGATCGCCGCCAACCCCGAACCGCTGAGCGTGCTGGAGGGCGTAGAACAGACCGTGACCGCCACCTGGGACACCATCAAGGCCAGCGTCTCGGCCCTGCCCACCGTGCTGGCGCTGCCCAGCCTGAGTGCAGATGCGGGCGCCGAAACGAAGACCCCGCTGGCGGCGGCGCTGGCGACGGCCTTCACCCCCGCCTCCGCCCTGGCCTATCTGGTCTTCGTCCTGCTGTACACGCCCTGCATCGCCACGGTGGGCGCGATGGCGCAAGAACACGGGCGGCGGCTGGCGTGGGCCACGGTGGGCTGGCAGATGCTCACCGCCTGGGTGGTGGCCTTCGCCGTCTATCAAGTGGCCGTGAGGCTGCTGTAATGGCCCCGCTGGCTGTCATCCTGCGCGCGGTGGCCGGGGAACCGCGCACGCCCACCGAATTGGCCCGTGATCTGGGCAGTTCCGAGGCGGCCCTCAGCGGCATGTTGCGAACCCTGCAAACTGGCGGCTATGTGCAGGAGGCCATGCCCGCCGCCGACGGCTGCTCCTGCGGCCCCTGCGCCCTGAAAAGCATGTGCCGGAATGCGGACGGCGAGACGGCGCCGCTGGGACTGCTGCGGCTGACCCCACGGGGCGAGGCGTATCTGGGGCGAATGGGCGGATAACAGGCTTACTCTTCCGGCCAGACCAGCGCCGGATCATCCGTCCGGGGCCATTCCACGGGCAGGCTCACGCTCCAGTCCTCGCCCACAATTTCCCGCACGGGCACGACGCCCACGCCGCTCCCACAGATCCAGGCACGGGTCACGTTAGGCAGTTCCGAGGGGTGAACCGGACCGTCTGACCAGTCACGGCCTTCCAGAAAGACGGCCCGCGTAAGGCTCGGCAATCCACCTCCTGGGACGATCCATTGCCCCCCAAGCTCCAGCAGCGGCGAGGTGCGCGAGCCGTCGGCCAGTGTGCCGTCCGGGCCGACGAGCCAGCCCTCGAAAGCGTCCCCGGCCCTCCCCATCGCGAGGCGGTACGGCAGGTAGTTGCCGGTCTTGTGCGCGGCCAGTTGAGGGTGAACCTGAATGTCGGTCAGGCGCACGCGCACACCACCCTCCGGGCGTGGGCCGGGGGTCAGCGGACGGTGGCCCCAGAACGTGCCCTCCGCCCCTACCGTGACGCGCAGCAGGCCCCAGGGCCACAGCTCCAGCGTCGGCAGATCAGCGTCTGGGGCGGGCAGGCCGAGAACCGCGCAGGTCTGGCGCAGGCGGGCCAGATGCGCGGGCCACAGCAGCGGCTGGCCCTGGTGGGTGCGAACGGTGGTAAATGCGGTCAGGCCATGCAGCCATGTCGGACTTTCCAGTTCGGGGGGAAGCGGCTTCAAACCTCATGCACCCGACCCGCCGCCTGTGCGTTCCACTCCCGGCTCAGCCGCAGCCAGTTGCCCAGCAGCACGCGCCCCGCCGGACTCAGGACGCTTTCGGGATGGAATTGCACACCCCAGGCGGGCTTGCCCGGAACGGCCAGCGCCATGACCTCGCCGCCTGCGCCCCTGGCCGTGATGTATTCCGGCGGCAGACCGCGCACCACCAGCGAGTGGTAGCGCCCGAAGGCCGCGCCGGGCGGCACCCCTTCAAACAGGCCATCGCCGCTGTGTCCTACCGCTTCCGGGCGGCCATGCACCGGCTCGGCCCGTTCCACCCTGCCGCCCAGCACCTGTCCCAGCGCCTGATGGCCCAGGCACACGCCCAGCAGCGGCAGCCCTCGGCGCAGGCATTCACGGGTCAGGGCCAGCGTGAGGCCGCCCGTGTCCGGCGTGCCCGGCCCTGGCCCAGTCAGTACAGCGTCGGGGGACTCGCGCAGAAGATCGGCCACCCCCGCGTCCTGCGCGAAGACGGTGACCGCCGCGCCCAGTGCCCGCAGGTCATGCACCAGATTCCACGTGAACGAGTCGCGGTTGTCCAGCAGATGCACCCGCAAGCCTGCTCCCGGTGCCTGGGATGCGGGCGGCGGCGTCCACACCCGGCCCGGCGTGGGCGGCGCGGGCGGCTGGGGGGCGCGTCCCGGTCCCCCGGCCAGCGCGCTCAGCAGGGCCTGGGCCTTGTGAACGGTCTCACTGGCCTCGTGGGCCGGCTCCGAGTCGATCACGGTGCCGCCGCCCGCGCGGACTTCCACCTCCCAGCCGTCCCCCAGCCGCGTGAAGGCTGCCGTGCGGATCAGGATGTTCAGGTCTGCGCGCGCGCCGCCGACGATGCCCACGCTGCCGGTGTACCAGCCGCGCGGCCCCGGCTCATGATCCCGAATGGCGGTCATCACCCGCTCCTTGGGCGCCCCGGTGATCGTGCCGCCCGGAAAGGTGGCCGCCAGCACGTCGCGCAGCGTCACGCCGTCTGCCGCCTGTCCCCGCACTTCCGAGACCAGATGCATGACGTGGCTGTAGCGCTCCACCAGCATCAGTTCCGGAACGTGGACGCTGCCCGCTGCCGCCACCCGGCCCAGGTCATGGCGCACCAGATCCACCAGCATCAGGTGTTCGGAGGCCTCCTTGGGGCTGGCGCGCAGTTCGGCCTCCAGCGCGGCGTCCTCGGCAGGGGTCTGGCCGCGCCGCCGCGTTCCGGCAATTGGGCGGGCCGAGACCTCGCCCCCGGCCCAGTCCACTAGCCGCTCCGGGCTGCACGACACCACCACCTCTGGCCCCATGTCGAGAAAGGCCATGAACGGGCTGGGATTCAGCGCCCGCAGCCGCAGATACGCCGCCAGCGGATCGCCCTGGGCCTGCGCCCGCACCCCCCGCGACAGGTTGACCTGATAGACCTCGCCCGCCCGGATCAGCTCCTGAATGGCCCGCACGCCCGCCGGGTAGTCCACGTCGTCCGCGCCGAAGTCGCCCACGCTCAGCGTCGGTGGGAGGGTTGGTTCAAGGGCCAGCAGCGCCGGCCAGTCCACATGCGGCGCTCCCACCACTTCCAGCGTCCCGGCCTCTCTATCCCACACCAGTCCCGACGGATAGAACCCCCACCACGCCGCCTCACCGTGCGCCGGATGCGCGTCCAGCTCGAAGTCGCGCGCCGCCTCGTACTTCAGGCCGCCCAGCCACGCGGGAAAGACGGCGGGGCCGGCGGGCCGCTCCGGCAGGGTGGACTGCGCCCGCGTCGGCCACGCGCTCAGGAATGAGTACCGGCCATACGGCACGGCTGGCCCCAGCGATTCCAGCAGGGCCACCCCCGGCGCGTGCGCCGCCCGCAGGCGCAGCACAACGTCGCCGGGGGACGGGTGGGGCGGCAGCAGGGTCACGCCAGAATTGTACGGAGAAGCGCGTCCTGACTTCCCACCCAACCTTAATCCCTTACAGTTCACCCGGAATTAAATGATAGACTGCGAGGCATGTGGGTCTCAACCAAAGCTCAGTACGGCCTGCGCGCGCTGATCGAGATCGGCCGTGTGGGCGGCGACGCCGTACCGCTCAAGGACGTGTCCGAGCGCCAGGGCCTGAGCCAGCATTACCTGGAGCAGATCGCCAGCAACCTGCGCCGCGCCGGCTTCATCCGCAGCATCCGGGGCGCGCACGGTGGCTACCGGCTGGCCCGCCCCGCCGATCAGATCAATGCCTACGACGTGGTGACCGCCCTGGAGGGCAGCATCGCCCCGGTGCAGTGTGTGGAGGATGACCACACCTGCGAGAGCCAGAACGTCTGCGGCACCCAGGACTTGTGGTTCCGGGTGGACGCCGCGCTGCGCGACGTGCTGGGCGGCACCACCCTGGCCGATCTGATCGAGCAGAGTGACCGCCAGCAGCATTCGCGCCTGGTGCAGATTGAGGGCAGTTACAGCGGCTCGTTGGGTTCTTAGGGTGTTCGTAGGCCGCATGGGGCGCGCCGGGTCAACTGGGTGCGCCCCTCGCCGTGTCGGCTGAGCGGATCCCCGCGTGCCGTCCCCTTTGCGTATCCTGTTCCCCGATGTACCGCTCCCTTGCCCGCCCCCTGCTGTTCCGCCTGGACGCCGAAGACGCCCACCACCTGACCCTGAACGTGCTGGAGGCGGCCTCCAGGGTGCCGGGTTGGCCCGCGCTGGCCCGCGCCGCGCTGCCTCCGGCCCCGGCGCTGGCGCAGACCGTGTTCGGGCAGCATTTCGCCTCGCCCGTCGGGCTGGCGGCAGGGCTGGACAAGAACGCGGTGGCGGTGCCGGCCTTCTCGGCGCTGGGTTTCGGTTTTCTGGAGGTCGGCACGGTCACGCCCCGGCCCCAGCCCGGCAACGAACGCCCCCGCCTGTTCCGCCTGACCGAGGACGAGGCCCTGATCAACCGCATGGGCTTCAACAATGCCGGGGCCGACGCCCTGCACGCCCGCCTGAGTGCCCTGCCCAGGCAGTCCACCCCTGTCTGGGCCAACATCGGCAAAAACAAGGACACGCCCAACGAGGACGCGGCGGGGGACTATTTGAAATGCGTTCACGCCCTGCAGGACGTGGCCGACGCTTTCGTGATCAACGTCAGCAGTCCCAACACGCCGGGGCTGCGTGCCCTGCAGGCGGCGGACGGGCTGGGTGAACTGGTGCGCGCCGTGCTGGACGCCACCGAGGCGGGCCGCGTGCGCACCCTGCGCCGCCCCCCGGTGCTGGTCAAGCTGGCCCCCGATCTGCACCCCGCCGACTTCAAGGCCAGCGTGGGCGCGGTGCAGCAGGCCGGCGCGCACGGCCTGATCGTCAGCAACACGACGCTGGGCCGGGACGGCCTGTTCAGCGGGAAAGCGGGTGAAACCGGGGGCCTGAGCGGACGCCCCCTGACCCGGAAATCCACCACCCTGATCCGCGAGGCGTACCGGTTGACCGGGGGAACGCTGCCTATCGTGGGCGTGGGCGGCATCTTCAGCCCCGCCGACGCCTACGCCAAACTGCGCGCCGGGGCCAGCCTGCTGGAGGTCTACAGCGCCCTGGTCTACGAGGGGCCGGGGCTGGTGCGTCGGCTGAACCGGGGGCTGGCCGAGCTGCTGGCCCGCGACGGCGTGGGGCACGTGGCCGAGATCGTCGGCGTGGACGCCCGCTAGCCGTGCGGGCCGCCGTCATCAGCGACGTCCACGGCAACGCCTTCGCGCTGGACGCCGTGCTGGCCGAGGTATGGGCCGCCGCCCCCGATCTGATCGTCAACCTGGGCGATCAGATCGAGGGCAGCGCCGATCCGGCCCGCGCCGCCGCCCTGCAAGCCGAACTGGGGGCGTTAGAGGTGCGCGGCAACAACGAGGAAAAGCTGTGGCCGGGGGGACGGCGCGCGAAGATCTCGCTGGACATCGGCGCGTGGCTGGACACCCAGCTAGACGCCGCGGCTCTGGCCCGCCTGGCCGCCCTGCCGCTGACGGCCCACGTGCTGGACGGCCGGGTGCTGGCCTGCCACGGCACCCCGCACAGCGCCTGGGACATGCTGCTGTGGGAGTGGCAGAACGAGCCGGAGCGGGGCCACGGCGCCGGCTTCTACCGCGCCCGTGATCCCCGCGAACTGCGCGCCCTTGTCGAACCGCTGGGCGCGGAGGTGGTGCTGTGCGGGCACACCCACCGCGCCGGGGCCACCCGCGTGGGCGACACGCTGGTGGTCAATACCGGTTCGGTCAGCGATCAGGTGGACGGCGATCCGCGGGCCCGCTGGACGCTGCTGGAGCGGCGGGAGGGACGCTGGACGGCGGACTTCCGGGCCGTGCCCTACGACGTCGAGGCGGCGGCGCGGTGGTCGCGGCAACATTCTCCCTTCGGCGAATTCGAGGCCGCGCTGCTGCGCAGCGGAGAGATGGTGGGGCGTGGTGGCTAGCGCGGGCCGACACCGCCCCCGGGGTTACTGAAGGCCATGCGCCTGCGCCCTTACACTGCCCGCATGACGGACGCCCCCGCGCCCCGCAGCCAACCGGCCAGACCGCCCGCCGCCCCGCCGCGCGCGCCGCTGTCGGACCGGGTGCGGCTGGTGCGCAATCTCCTGCCGCCCCTGATCGTGCTGGTGGTGGGCGCAGTGGAACTGCTGATCTCGCTGCTGGGCAACGTGCGCCACGAGCTGTGGGCGCACCTGCTGTTCTACGGCCTGCTGGGACCCGCCGTGACGTATTTCAGCGTCGAGTGGATTGCCGAGGGCACCCGCGCCCGCGAACGGGCTGAGCTTGAACTGCGCGATCTCTACGGGCAGCTCAGCGCCTCGCACGGGCGCTTGCAGGGCGTGCAGGAGCTGATGCGCGATCTGGGCAGTGCCCCGGACCTGGGCGCGGTGCTGGAGGTGGCCGCGCGCGGGGCGGTGCGCGTCACCGGGGCCACCCACGCCACCCTGACGGTGCCCGGCGGCCTGAGCGGCACGGCGCGCGGCGAGACCCTGCTGAGCGCCCCCAGCGCCGCCCTGCACCCGCTGAAGGTCGGCATTCCCGGCGGCGGCGCGCTGCTGCTGCATTTCGAGACGCCTCCCAGCGCGGACACGGCGGAACTGGCCCAGGCGCTGGCGGTGGAGGTCGCTACCGGGGTGGAGGCCGCCCGCCAGCGCACCCTGGACCTGATGACGCTGTACAGCGTGGACCAGAGCATCCGCGCCGAGCGCAACATGCGCCGCCTGCTGTCCCGCGTGACCGGCACGATGGCCGGCCGGGTGGGCGCGCAGGCCCGCGCCGCATACCTGAGTGACGAGGACGGCGTGTTGCGGCTGGAATACGCGCAGGACCGGCGCGGCGAGGTCAGTGGGGAGGGGGCGCACGGCGGCGTCACGCCCCCCTTTGCCGCGCAGGTGGCGCAGGCGACCGGGCCGTTGATCGTGACCGGAACCGACGCTTGTCAGGTGTTTCCCGAGTCGCGCAGCGTGCTGGGCCTGCCCATGCGCGACGAGGAAGGGCTGGTGGGCGTGCTGATGCTGGGTGACCCGCGCGAGGGCGCGTTCGAGGCCTCGCGGGTGTCGCTGCTGGCGCTGATGGCCGGACAGGCCACCCTGGCCGTCCGCAACGCCCGCGCCTACCTGTATTCCGAGGAGCTGGCGATCAGCGACGAGCGCGCCCGCATCGCCCGCGAGATTCACGACGGCGTGGCGCAGTCGCTGGCCTTCGCCGCCCTGAAGCTGGACGTGGTGGCCCGCCAGATGCACAGCGATCCCGCGCGCGCCGAGGCCGAGGTGCGCTCCGCGACGACCCTGCTGCGCGAGCAGATCCGGGAAGTCCGGCGCAGCATCTTCGCGCTGCGGCCCATCGATCTGGAACGCTACGGCCTGCTGGAAACCGTGCGCCGCTACGTGCTGGACTTCGGCGAGCAGAACAACATCAAAAGCAGCCTGGACGTGACGGGTGAGGTTCAGCTTTCGCCGGGGGACGAGGCGGTGGTGTTCCGCATCCTGCAAGAGAGCCTGAACAATGTCGCCAAACACGCCCGCGCCGGCGAGGTGCGCGTGACCCTGGAGGGCGGCCAGAAGCAGGTGATCCTGCGCGTGAAGGACGACGGCGCAGGCTTTGATCTGGACGCGGTGAGTGGGCGCGTCAGCAGCGCGGGTGGCCTGGGCCTGGGCCAGATGCGCGAACGCCTGCATGCCAGGGGCGGCCAGTACCGCATCCTCAGCGCGCCCGGCCAGGGCACCACCATCGAGGCCCAGATGCCACAGGCGTAGGCGGGTGGACGAACGCGGAGCGGCCGCGCTTTTTCGCCGCCCACTGCCCTTTTGTCCGTGCCTGCGGGCGCTATGGTAGAGGCATGATTGCAACGCCTGACTTTGCCCCCTTCCTGACCGGTTCCCGAGGCCGCCTGTGAGCTGGCTCGAACGCCTGCGCAACGGCCTGAGCAAGACCCGCGCGCAGATCAACGAGACAGCCGGCTTCATGGGCAATGACGTCAAGGACGTGTTCACCAACCGCCTGGACACCATCGAGGATCTGGAATACGCCCTGATCGCCGCCGACGTGGGCCGCGCCGCCACCGAGGAAATTCTGGAGGACGTGCGCCGCAGCGAGGGCAAGAACATGCAGCAGGCGCTGATGGACGCCCTGACCCTGCAGCTCGAACCCAACGCCCGCCGCGCCGAGTTCCGCAAGCTGGGCTTTGCGCCGCAGGCCAGCCGCGTGTCGGTGCAGCCGAACGGGCATGTGGTCATGGTGATCGGCGTCAACGGGGTGGGCAAAACCACCACGATTGCCAAGCTGGGCCAGTACTACATGGGCCGGGGCCAAACCGTGATGTTTGCCGCCGGGGACACCTTTCGCGCCGCCGCCGGCGCGCAGCTGGGCGAATGGGGGGACCGCCTGGGCGTGCCGGTGGTCCAGGGCACGGACGGCGGAGACCCGGCCGCCGTGGCCTACGACGCGGCCACCGCCCGCGCCGCGCGTGGTACGGACCTGCTGTTCGTGGACACCGCCGGACGCCTGCACAACAAGCACAACCTGATGGAGGAGCTGAAGAAGGTGCGCCGCGTGATCGAGAAGGCCGATCCCGGCGAGCCGGCCGAGGTGTGGCTGGTGCTGGACGCCGTGACCGGGCAGAACGGCCTGCAGCAGGCCAAGAAGTTCCACGAGTCCACGCCCCTGACCGGCGTGATCGTCACCAAGCTGGACGGCACGGCCAAGGGCGGCATTCTGGTGCCCATCGTGCGCGAGCTGGGCGTGCCTATTAAATTCATCGGCGTGGGCGAGAGCGCGGGCGACCTGCAACCCTTCGACAGTCAGGAATTCGTGCGGGCGCTGTTCGACGTGGATGTGCCGAAGGGCTGACGGCTTGCCTCCCCGGTTTCCATAGCTGCCGCTCTGTGCCGCCTCCGCTCGTATCAGACGCGGGGGCGGCGTTTCCTGACTCCTACGGAATCTCGATCTCGCCCTGCCAGCCGGGTTCCAGCGCCAGCAGCAGCTCCAGCGGTGTCTCGCCGTGCTTGAGCAGGTAGGTCAGGAAGTTCATCTCGCGTTCCTGCGGCGTGCCGTTCGGGAGCAGGTGGGCCTTGAGGCGCGACAGTTGCCCGCTGCGGTCATTCTCCTGCCGGGCCAGGGCGCGCACTGCCTGGGTCTGCAGCCGGCCCACGCGCGCCGTCACGCGGGTGCGGGTGCGATCCGCCGCGCCGACGAGAGTGGGATCCAGTGCGGCGATGTCGTCCATGACCGCGCGGAGCTGGGCGTCGATCTGCGCCAGCCTCTCAGAGGTCACGGCTTCTGCCCCACGCTCACGGGCCAGGGCACGCCCCAGCACCCCTTCGGGATCGGCCTGGACCTGTGCTGCCGTCGCGTCCAGCCGCCGCAGCAGGCGGGCCACGTTCGGTTCCAGCCAGGTCACGCTCAGGCGCGGCCACAGCAGCGGTTGCCCCAGGCCGTGCAGTTTGTAGACCCCGCGCAATTGTGCCCCATAGGCAATTTCCCCCGGCCCCACCACGAAGGCCAGCGTGGGCAGCAGCGCGTCCTGCACCACCGGGCGCAGGCCCGCCGCCGGGGTCAGTCGGCTGGGATCTGCGGACAGCAACGTCAGCAATTCGTCACGGGTGTACTCGCGTCTCTCTGTGCTGAAGGTCTGCCCGTCCAGCCGCAGCAATCGCCGCTGCCCGTCGTCTTCCTCCAGAAAGAGGTTGGTGGCTCCCGCCGGGCGGCGCAGCTGCGGCGTGAAGCCCTGCGCCGCCAGCCGCGCCGCCGCGTCCTCAATGGCGGCCGATGACGCCAGGGGATCGTCCAGTTCACGCGCCAGGGTGGGGGCCATCAGGCGGGCCAGGGCCGGGTGCAGCGGGTCCAGCACGATCAGCCCGGCGGGGGAGAGCAGGCCGTGGATCAGGCGGGCGAAGACGTCGGCGTAGCTGCCGCCCGCCTCCATGGCCCGCTCAATGCGCGCCCGCACGGCGGCCATGTGTTCAGCCGGCGCGTCGAAAGCGTCCAGCAACGCCAGGGCCTGCGCGGTCCATTCCTCGCGCCACGGCACGCGGCCCACCGGCACGCCCTCCGGCACGTCCAGCGTCAGGCGGTGCAGCTGCTCGGAGAAGTCCAGCAGACTGGTGCTGGCGACCTCCGCCGCGTCGTGGTCCTGGCTGGCCACCCAGTACACCGCCACCACCGGGGCGTCCTCGGTGTTCAGACGGCGGGCCAGCAGCGCGGCGTCCGCGCCCTTGTGAACGCTGTAGGCCGGGCCGGTCAGCGCTCCAGCCTGCTGTCCGGTCACAATCACCCGTGACGCGGGGTGGGCCAGCCGGGTCAGCCCTTCTTCCACATTTGCGTCCAGCGTGCCCAGGCTGCGGTGATAGGCCCGCAGCGCCTCGGCCAGTGCGGCCCGGTCCATCTCCGGCCTGCCCTCTGTCTGGGCCTGCTTCATGCTGCCGACCGGAAGACGGAAAAACTCCGTCAGCCCCCCGGCCCTGTATTCCACCGCTATGTTCCGCGCCATACTGCCCATTCCTTCCTGCCCCGGCGCGAACCGGGGACCAGTCATCAATTCAACCGGGTGCGGCCTGCCGCTTAGCGCAGGGATTCCCGCGTGGCGCGTTGCAGGCCGCCCCTGTCGGTCAGGATAATACGGCGGTAGCCCAGGTCCAGCAGCCCGCGCGAGCGGAAGTCGCCCAGCAGCTTGGTGATCGTCTCGCGGGTGCTGCCCACCACGTAGGCCAGGTCCTGGTGCGACACGCGGTCCCGCAGGGCGATGGGGCCTTCCTCGGGCCAGCCGCCCTCGCGCTCGGCCAGGTTCAGCAGCGCCAGCGCCAGCCGCTGCGAGACCTCCAAAAACACCAGTCCCGACAGGCGTTCCTGCACGCCGCGCGTCTGGCGGGTGATCTGCTCGGTCAGGGCCACGCCGACCGCCGGTTGCGCGCTGCTGAGGCGGCTCAGGGCGTCCTGGCCCAGCATCAGCGCTTCCACGTCGTCCATCGCCTCGCCGTAGACGTTGTAGCTCTCGCCGGGCGTCAGGGCCGAGACGCCCAGCAGCGCGCCGGGGCCGTGCACGTCCAGCGTGACCTCGCGCGCCCCGGAGCCCAGACGGTACAGCCGCACCGCGCCGCGCACGATCAGATACAGCGTCTCGGCGGCGTCTTCCGGGTGAAACAGCAGTCCGGCCCGCGCCCAGCGTCCCACCCGCCCCGCCGCCATGACCTGTGCCTGCGCTTCTTCAGGCAGGGTTCCAAATGCTCCGGGCAACATATGTGGGTCAGTATGCCCCAATTGACGCCGGGGAACGCAACCGGACGCCGCCGCGGGCCAGTGTCGGTGCGCTGGCACGGGGAAGCCCGGTGGGGCGCCGCGCGTCGGGGGACGGGCAGACGCCTCCCCGGTGGCCCGAGCGTTTAGAATCCCTTTCGAATGTCTTCCTCTGCCCCCCGCCCACGCCTGCGGCTGTTCGATCTGCCGCTGGACGTGATCGATCTGCAAGGCACGCTGACGCTGCTGGGCGAGTGGCTCTCGGACCCGGCCCGCACGCCCCACACCGTCGTGACCCTGAATCCGGAAATCATCGTGCAGTCGCGCCAGCACCCTGAATTCGCGCAGGCCGTGCGGGACGCCGATCTGGTCACGGCCGACGGCGTGGGCATCGTGTACGCCGCCAAGCAGCTGCGGCAGCAGGACGTGCCGCGCGCCCCCGGCTTCGACATCGTCAAGGGGCTGATGGAACGGCATGGCGCGGAGCTGCGGGTGTTTTTCCTGGGGGCGAAACCTGGGGTGGCCGAGGCCGCCGCGCAGAATGCGGCGCGCGATTACGGGGTCACGGTGGCCGGCCTGCACCATGGCTACTTTGGCCCGGAGGACGACGGACGGGTGGCCCGGCTGGTGTCGGAGAGCGGCGCGACCCTGCTGCTGACCGCGATGGGTGCGGGCCGGCAGGAGGTCTTTAACCAGCAGTGGCGCGGCGTGCTGGGCGTGCCGGTCATGATCGGCTGCGGCGGCGTGATCGACGTGCTGGCCGGCACGGCGGAGCTGGCCCCGGCCTGGACCCGCAGGCTGGGCGTGGAGTGGGTCTGGCGCGTCGCCGGGGACCGCAAACGCTGGAACCGCGCGCCCCGCCTGCTGCACTTTGTGCGGCTGGTCCGTGCGGAGCGGCGGCGCAAGGGCTAAGGACCGGGACGCGAGGCTGGGACGGTTCAGCCCTGCGTGTCTGCAAGTGCCGCGTCCAGCGCGGCCAGCAGTTCGTCCACCTCCGCCGCCGTGATGCTCAGCGGCGGCCCCAGCAGCAGGTGATCGCCGCGCACCCCGTCCACCGCGCCGGAGCCGGGGTAGGTGACCAGCCCGCGCGCGCGCGCCGCCGCCGCCACCCGGTCGGCCAGCCCCGGAGTCCCAAACGCCTGACCGGTGGCCGGATCGCCCAGCACCAGTCCCAGCAGCAGCCCGTGACCGCGCGCCTCCAGCACCTGCGGAGACTTCGCCTTCAACTGCTCCAATCCTGCCAGGAGCTGCGCGCCGCGCTCCTTCGCCGCCCTGACCAGCTCCTCACCCTCCACGATGGCCAGCACGCTCAGGCCCGCCGCCACGCTGACCGGGTGACCCGCGTAGGTAAAGCCGTGCTTGAAGGCCCCCGAGCCGCCCATCACGGTGTCGTGGACGGCGGGGCTCGCCATCAATCCGGCCAGCGGGGCGTAGCCGGCGGCCAGCCCCTTGCCCAGCACCACGATGTCGGGCGTCACCTCGTCATGCAGCCGCACGGCCAGCGGCGCGCCGCAGCGGCCCATGCCGCACATCACCTCGTCGGCGATGAACAGCACGCCGGACTCGCGGCAGATTTCAGCGATTCGGGCGTGGTAGCCCGCGCTCGGCGCAAGAGCGGCGTCCGAGGCCCCCACCACCGGCTCGCACATGAAGGCGGCCACCGTGTCCGGCCCCACCTCCTCCAGCAGGGCGCGCAGGCGTTCGGCGTCACGTTCGCCGGACAGGGCTGGGTCAGGCTTGGTGAGTTTGGGCCACGCCGCCTCATTCATCAGCGGCGTGTACAGTTCGCGCCGCGCGCCCATGCCCGAGGCCGCCAGCGCCCCCAGCGACGCGCCGTGGTAGCTGGGGCGGCGCGTGATCACGCGGTAGCGGCCAGTCTCGCCGCGTTCGGCGTGGTACTGGCGCGCCAGCTTAATGGCACTCTCGGTGGCCTCTGAACCGCCGGACACGGCCCAGAAGCGGAACTCAGGGAGTTCCAGAAAGGCGGCCAGCCGGGCGGCGTACTCCTCCAGCACGTCGCTCGAAAACTGCGAGCCGTGGACGAAAGCCAGCCGACGGGCCTGCGCCGCCATCGCGTCAGCCACCGCCGTTCGCCCGTGACCGATGTTGGCGACGAGCGCGCCGGAGCTGCCGTCCAGATAGCGCTTGCCGCTGTCATCGAAGAGGTAGACGCCCTCAGCGTGTGTGGCGACCGGGTAGGGTTTGCGCGAACGGTAGAAGACATTGGACATGGGCCAATCCTAGACTTGCAGCGGCCCCGAATTGAATGGGCCAGCCGCCTCAGCGTCCGGTGTGGCCGTGGCCGCCCTGACGCTGGGGGCCAGCCGCGAAGTCGTCGCCGTCGGCCAGCAGGTACCTCGTGAAGACGGCCTGCGCGATCCGGTCTCCCGCCCGCGCGGTAAAGGGTTCAGGGCCGATGTTGTGAAGCGACAGGCGGATATTGCCGTCGTTGTCGGCGTTGGCGTAGTAGTCGGCGTCCACGATTCCCACCGTGTTGCTGAGCATCACGCCGCGCAGGCCCACGGACGAACGCGGAAACACGCTCAGCACCTCGTCCGGGAGCATGTACGCCTTGAGGTCGGTGACGATGACCGTCGTGGCTCCTGGGACGAGCATAAAAGCCGTCGGCGTGTGCAGATCGTACCCGGCCGAGTGCCTGGACCCCCGGCTGGGAAGTTGAATTTCCATGGCTGGGTGCTGGCGGTGTGCGTCCGTCACCACCTCGAACCCGCGTTGGCGCCCTACCAAGTGTCGCCACCACCCGGCGGCGGCCACAGCTCCAGCGCCTGCCGGACGGTCACGACCTGCCCCAGGTGATAGACGCTGTGGCCCGCGTAGTTGGTCAGCATGGCCGCCAAGGGAACGCCCCGGCTGTCGGGCGCGGCGCACCGTTCGGGATCACGGGCCACGGCCCGCAGCCGGGCGGCGTCGCGCAAAAAGGTGGCGCGTAGCGTGACCCAGTCGTCCGGCAGGGGCCAGCCGTCTCCGGCGTGTTCGGGCATTTGCGGATGGTGCCCATCCAGCGTGGCTAGCAGATGCGCCTGCCAGAACTGGACGTGCGCCACGATCTGCGCGACGCTGTGCGGCAGATGGTTTGGCGTGCGCTCGGCCTCACCGCCCTCCAGCCCCTCCAGCGCCTGCTCCCACGACACGTTGGCCGGGCCGCCCAGGTACAGGTGGCCCACCGCCTTCCCGAAGGTCTCTGCCCCGGACGTTCTGGGGCTGTGCTGTTCGCTCACCAGGTATCGCCTCCTGCCGGTGGGGGCCACGCGCCCAGCGCCTGACGCACCGTCACGATCTGTCCGAAATGATGGGCAGTGTGCAGCGCGAAATCGGCCAGCAGTTCGCCAATCGTCTCCTCATGGTTGACCGGATTGGCCAGATCAGGGCGCGCGGCGTGGGCGTCGATGCGGGCCAGCAGTTCGTAGAATTCGTTCTTTGTGCGGCCCCAGTCGTCCTCGCCGTGCGTGGGCCAGGTGTCGGCGGCGTGGGCCGGGTACGGCTGCGCCTGACCCATCTCGATGGTGTCGAGCATCCAGCGGTTCCACCAGTTGATGTGGGCCAACAGGTCCAGAACGCTGTGCGGCAGCCTGTCCGGCACGCGGGTCGCCGTCTGCGCGTCCAGGCCGCTCAGGCTGGCCTCCACGCCCACAAACGCCTGCCCGCCCCGAAACAGCTTGGGCAGCAATCGGGCGAGGGCCAGCTGGGCACGCTGGCTGCGGTCGTCGTTCGGGCGGTCACCGGGGTGGGTCATGCGGGCATTTTGGCAGAAAGCGGCATTTGCTACGCTGGGCTCAGCATGACTGCAGACCAGTCCCCCGTGATCCGCAGCGCCCACGAGCTGGGGCTGTCCATCCACACGCCGGAGGACCTCAACGGGGTGATCGGCGCCGCCTACGGTCTGGACGGCCTGATCCTGACTGAGACTGACGTGTCGCCGGAGTTTTTCCAGTTGCAGAGCGGGCTGGCCGGCGAGGCGTTTCAGAAATTCACGAACTACCGGTTGCGCGTGGCGCTGGTGCTGGCGGACCCCACCGCTTACGGTGAACGCTTCGCCGAGCTGGCCCACGAACACGCCCGCCACCCCTTGATCCGTTTCGTCCGCAGCGAGGCCGAGGCGCGGGCGTGGCTGAGCGCACCGTAAGGGGACCAGGCGCCCCGGCTCAGTTCAGCTGGTCTTCCCCTTGCCCTTCCCCAGCCTCGGCCGGCGCGAGGAAGGCGGCCAGTTCCGGCGGTACGTCGTCGAACAGGTCGCGCCACTGCGCGCCGTCGAAGGTGACCTCGGATTCCATGAAGGTCTGCGACAGCGGATCGGGGTCCTGCAGGGCGTCCTCGGGCAGGTCCAGGCGCACAGCGACAGGGACGGGCAGCCTCTGGCCTTCTGGCACCTCCAACTCGTCGCCGTACGTCTCACTCAACATCTGGGTGGTCCATTCGGCCCACTCCGCCGCGTTTCCAGCCCCGGTGGCGTCCCGCAGCTCGGCCTGGATGCGCTCCCGGTGCTCCTCCGGCACGTCCTCCTCGAAGTCGACGCGTCCGTCAGCGTGGACCGTCACGCCCACGGTCTCCAGGTCGAAGATGCTGGCGAGTTCGGGCGGCAGGTGGCCGCCGTCCACCTCGGCGTCCGGGTCCGCGTAACTGGCCCAGGTCTCGCCGTCCAGGCTGTAGGCATCGGCCTCCATGACCGGCATGAATTCCACGCCCGCGCGGATGGCGAACACGCCGCCCAGCGGGTTTTGCAGCGGGGCGGGGCGGCGCAACTCGAAGGTGCTGCGGCGCACCAGCGGCACCGGGGCGGCGCGGTCTTCCATGCGCTCGCGGTGAAGCTCGGCCCACAGCGCCTCGGTCTCGCCGTCCCACTCGCGCACCACGTCTTCCAGGGCCTCCAGCAACTCGGCGGGCGGGTCGGGTTCGATGTCGATGCGTCCGGCCTGCCAGTGTTCGGCCTGGAACTGCCCGATGGGCTCGCCCTGAAGGTTGAAGGCCGGGTTGTTCTGAAGCGCCGCCATCACCTGCTGGGGGCTGCGCGGCGCGCCCAGCGTCTCCCAGCGCGTCCCGTCGAAGGAGTGCCGTTGCTCGCGCAGGCGGATCGCGCCGCCCTCCACCGGAATGGACACCTGCTCGCTGCTGGCCCCCTGCGGCCCCAGCGCCAGCTCGCCTGTGATGCGGCGCAGGTCCGGCACAGGCACGGCCTCCACGTCCTCCGGGGTGGTCAGGATTCCGGCGTGGCCGCCCGACAGCACCAGCGACGTGCGGTACTCGCTGGCCCAGGCCGGCCCGCTCGACTGCGTGGCTCGTAGGGCGTCCACAACGGTCCGCGTCAGCCCGGCGTCGTCTGGCCCCCGCACCAGCGTGATCTCGTCGGCCGGGCCAAGCTGCGCCTCGAAGGGATGGACGGTGGGCATCAGGCCCAGTGCTTTGCGTCGTTTGGCTTCACCCATAAGACCTGTAGTCAATCATGGATCGGCTGGCCGTGGAGGCCAGGGGTGCCGGGTGGGGGCTGGAGACCATCAACCCGCACCGACGGGCAACCAAGAAAGACAGGAAGGAGGCTGCCTTTCACGCCTCCTTCCTGTCCTTTGCCTGACTCAGTCCGCCGCTTCGATGCTGTCGTTGTACTCGCGTGGGTCAGAGATATAGCCGCTGACCGCGCTGGCCGCCACCGTGGCGGGCGAGGCCAGATAGATGGCCGCCGACGGATCGCCCATGCGGCCCACGAAGTTGCGGTTGGTGCTGGAGATGCACACGTCGTCCGGCCCCAGCACGCCGCTGTGCATGCCCAGGCACGCGCCGCAACTGGGGTAGCTCACGCTGGCCCCGGCCTCCACGAAGATTTCCAGCAGGCCCTCGCTGGCCGCCTGCTTCCAGATCAGCTGGGTGGCCGGCACCACGATCATCTGCACGCCCTCGGCCACCTTGCGCCCCTTGAGGATGCGGGCCACGTCGCGCAGGTCACCGATGCGTCCGTTGGTGCAACTGCCCACGTAGGCGTGCGTCACGGCAATTTTGTCGCTGCCCGCCACGCGCCCGTTGCTGGGGATGTGCGGGTAGGCCACGGTGGGTTCCACGGCTGAGGCGTCCACATCGATGACCACGCGGTATCTGGCGTCCGCATCCGAGGTGTATTCGGTGTAGTCGCCGGGATGGACGCCGCGCTCGGCGAGGTACGCGCGGGTGGTGTCGTCCACCGCCACAATGCCGGTCTTGCCGCCGGCTTCAATCGCCATGTTGGTCAGGGTGTAGCGCCCTTCCATATCCAGGTGGTCGATGTACTCGCCCACCCACTCCATCACCAGATAATTCGCGCCGTCGGCCCCGATGCGCTTGATGACTTCCAGCACCACGTCCTTGGGCGTCACGCCCGGTTGCGTCTGGCCGGTCACGCGGATCAGCATGGTCTCGGGCACCTTGAACCACACCCGGCCCGCGTAGATCGCCCCGGCCAGATCGGTGCTGCCCACGCCGGTGGCGAAGCAGCCCAGCGCCCCGGCGTTGCAGGTGTGAGAGTCGCCGGACACCAGCGTCTGCCCCGGCTTGATCAGGCCGGTGTTTTCCAGCACCACGTGGGCGATGCCGCCGCGCCCCACGTCGTAGAAGTGCTTGATGCCCTTTTCCTTGACCCAGGACTTGAGCTTCTGGTACATCTGCGCGGCCTTGATGTTCATCGCCGGCACCGAGTGATCCGGCACGGCCACGATCTGATCCGGATTGAACACCCGGTCCATGCCGCGTTCTTCCAGCATGCGCAGGGCGGCGGGCGTGGTGATCTCATGGCACAGCACCCAGTCGGTGTGGCACTCGATCAGCTGGCCGGGCACCACCGTGTCGTGGCCGCTGTGGGCCGCCAGAATCTTTTCCGCAATCGTCATTCCCATCCCCTGATCCTCCCCGAATAAAGTGCCCCCGGACGCCGTGTGGCCTGCCGGGGGCGAACTGAACGCTGCCTTGCGCGTTCAACGCCCTGGACGAAGAAGCGGGGCCGCGAGGGCGGCGCGCTGCGTCCTGTGCCGGGTGCCGAACATGCCGCCGAGTCTAGCGCCGGGGAATGGCCCACGGACCGGGGTGGGATAGATGGGCCGCCGCGCCCTGAAGGTGGGCCGTGACTCTAGCCCTGACCCGCGCCGGGCCGTTAGACTGGGGGCTGTGCTGAACTTGCTGCGGAAGCCCGCTGTGCAGAGTGCCGACCTCGACGAGGGGCTGGCCGCGCTGGGGCTGGACGGCACCCAGCATCTGATCGTCCACGCCAGCCTGAAGTCCTTCGGCACGCTGGACGGCGGGGCCAGAACGCTGGTGGACACGCTGTGGCGCCGCACGGCCACGCTGGTGGCCCCGGCCTTCAGCTACAACACCCTGCTTAACCGGCCCGGCAGCAACGTTCACGCCCGGTTTCACCGGGACACGCGGGTCAGCCGCGACATCGGGCGGGTGTCGCAGGAGCTGGTGGACCGGCGCGACGCGCTGCGCTCGTTTCACCCCACCCTCAGCTTCGTGGCGCTGGGCGACGAGGCCGCGCGCATCACGGCGGCGCAGTCGCTGAACAGCCCGTATCAACCGATCGGGGCGCTGTACGACCTGGACGGCTACGCGCTGCTGATCGGCGTGGATTTCGGCAGCAACACCAGCGTCCATTACGGCGAGTATCTGGCCGGCATGCCCATGCTCACGCGTTACGTGCCGCTGGACGGTCAGGTGCTGCCCACCGCCTTTCCCAACTGCTCGGCCGACTTCGACAACCTGCTGCCCGAGATGGAATTCAAATTCCGCTCGGCGCGTGTCGGTCCTTCCACCCTGCGCCTGTACCGGGTGCGCGATCTGGTGGACGGCACCGTGCGTCTGCTGCGGCGTGACCCGGAAGCCCTGCTGTGCCAGTACCGCGGCTGCCGCTGCCAGGAGGTGCGCCAGACCGTGCGGAGAGATGGGTTGCAGCCACGGGTCCATACGGGGCTGTAACGCCAGAACGGTCATTTCGCCTCCAGGTTTCTGCGGACAGCCCGTCCTATACTCGGTCCGAACGCGAATTCAATCACGGCAGTTCTGGTCTGTGCCGAACCCATCGGCCCGGTCCGGCATGCCGCTTCTCTCCTTCGCGCGGAGGCTCTAAAGATGCAGAGCGAACAAGGTTCAGCGGGGCGGCAGCGTTTTGAGTATGTGGTGATCGGCGCGGGTTCGGGCGGCTGCGCCGTGTCGGCCCGCCTGCAGCAGGCCGGGGCGCAGGTGCTGCTGCTGGAGGCCGGAGTGCCGGACGAGACGCCCGAAATCCACATCCCAGCTGCCTTTCCCAAGCTGTTCAAGTCGCCGCTGGACTGGAACTACGAGACCGAGGCGCAGGAACACCTGAATGGGCGCAAGCTGTACTGGCCGCGCGGCAAGATGCTGGGCGGCAGCAGCAGCATCAACGCCATGATCTACATTCGTGGCCACCGCGCCGACTACGACGGCTGGGCGGCGGCGGGCAACCGGGGCTGGGGCTACGACGACGTGCTGCCGTATTTTCTGCGCTCCGAGGACTTCGAGGACGGCCAGAGCGAGTACCACAACGCGGGCGGGCCGCTGCACGTCGAGAACCGCCGTTACACCCACGAGATCTGCGACGCCATCACCGAGGGTTTCAAGGAACTGGGTCACCCCGCCAACGACGACTTCAACGGCGAGAGGATGGAAGGCGTGGGCCGGTTCCACGTCACGCAAAAGGGCGGCGCGCGGCACTCGGCGGCTTCTGCCTACCTGCGCCCGGCCCTGGCGAGCGACGGCCCCGGCCGACTGGAAGCCCGCACGGGGGCGCACGTTACCCGTATTCTCTTCGATGGCAGGAAGGCCGTGGGCGTGGAGTATCTGGACGGCACGGAAACCCGGCAGGTGATGGCCGAGAGGGGCGTCATTCTGGCGGCGGGCGCCATCACCAGTCCGCACCTGCTGATGCTGTCGGGCGTGGGCGAGCGGGCGGCGCTGGAAGCGGCGGGGGTGGAGGTCCTGCATGATCTGCCCGGCGTGGGTCAGAACCTGCAAGACCACCTGTTCGTGCCGGTGGTCTACGCCACCGAGACGCCGGGGCTGAAGGACGCGACGGGCGAGGCCCAGATGACCCTGTACATGAGTGAGCAGCGCGGGATGCTGTGCAGCAATGTGGGCGAGACGGGCGGCTTCATGAAGACCGACGCGTCGCTGCCCGCCCCGGACCTGCAATTCCACAACGGCGCGGCGCTGTTCGTGGATCACGGCTTCATGGAACTGGACGGCCACCACTACACGTTGCTGCCCTCGCTGGTGGCCCCTCGCAGCCGGGGCCGGATTCGCATTGCCAGCGATGATCCGCAGGCCCGCCCGCTGATCGAGCCGGACTACCTCTCGGACCCACACGACATGGACGTGCTGCTGGCCGGGGTGAAGCTGGCCCGGCAGGTGGGCGACACCGAAGCTCTGGCCAAATACCGCCTGAGCGAAGTAATGCCCGGCGAGGCCGTGACCGAACGCGCCGAGCTGGAAAACTACATCCGCGAGCAGGCCATGACCATCTACCATCCCGTCGGCACCTGCAAGATGGGGAATGACGATCTGGCCGTGGTGGACGATGAATTGCGGGTCCGTGGTCTGGAAAACCTGTGGATCGCCGACGCCAGCGTGATGCCCGTCATCCCGCGCGGCAACACCAACGCGCCCACCATCATGATCGCGGAGAAGGCCGCCGACTTGATTCTGGGCCGGGACGCTCTGCCTTCGCGGGGAGCCGAGGCGATGGCCGTCTCTGCCGACTGATACGGACTCCGATTGAAAGGTGTTGAAAACACCTGGAAATCCGAGCGAAGCGAGAATGAGGAAAACGGGTTCCGGACGTGGAGTGTAGAGATCGGAGCTGTCCCGATGTCTACACGAAACAAACGGAATCCGTATGAGCGGTAGCGGCTGGGCAGGGCGTTACGGCGAAGAGGGTTCGTCTGTGGCGCCCAGTTTCATGTGGGCCTCCGCGGGCAGGCGCGAGCGCAGCAGCTTGCCCGTTGGTGTGCGCGGCAGCGCGTCCAGCAGCGTGATTTTCTGCGGGCGGAACATGCGGGGCAGCAGCGGACGCAACTGGTCCTGAAGCTGTTCAGACGTAACCTCGTGACCGAACTTCAGAACGATATAGGCGTGAATGCCCGTCCCGAACTCGGCGCAGGGGACGCCCACCACGGCGCACTCGGCCACCTCGTCCAGCGTGGCGATGCGGTCTTCCAGACTGGCCGGTAAGACGTTCTCGCCGCCACAGTTCAGCAGCTCGTCGGCGCGGCCCTGCAGGGTCAGGCGGCCCGCCGGATCACGCGAGGCCAGATCGCCCGTGTCGTGTCCATTCACGATCACGCGGCCCACCTCTCCGCGAAGCTCGAGGGTCACCCCTCGCAAAGCCCGGCCCACGCTTCCCGGCGCGGCGCGCAGATCTGCAGGCGTCGCCAGGGAGATCAACCCTGTCTCAGTCGAGCCGTAAAGATTGAACAGGACGTCCCCGAAGTGGTCCAGCGCTGACAATGCCAGCGGTGCGCCCAGTGGGGCCGAGCCGCAGACGATGGTGTGCAGGGCAGGGGCGGCCCGCCTGTCCGGCCCGTCCAGCAACCGGTGAAGGAGGGTGGGCACCAGCACCAGAATCTCGATGCCTTCCTGTTGCAGGGTGCGCCACATCGCTTCCGCCGTCGGGCGGCACAGGTGCAGGGGGGCGCCCAGGGCCAGCGCCATGCCCAGCGTCGCCAGACCATGTCCGTGAAACAGCGGCAGGGGCAGCAGCGTCGGCGCACCCGCCCGCAGCGGCAGGGCGTCCACCAGCGCGCCTGCCACACGCAGCCCGGCCCACAGCCCCACGCGCGAGCGCACGGCTCTGGGCGTCCCCGTGCTGCCGGAAGTCAACAGGACCAGTGGACCGATGCGGGGCAGAAATGGGGGAGACTTCGCGTCTGCGGGTCCCAGTTCAGAGAGGGACAGGACCGTCAGGCCCGCATCCACCTGTCCAGGCAGTCGTTCCGGCCAGTCGCCGTCGCAGATCAGCAAACTCAACTGTTGCTCCCGCTCCACCCGTCCGATCTCGGCGGCGGAATGGGAAGTGTTGAGGAGGACGGTTCTCGCGCCGAGGCGAACGCAGGCCAGCAGCGCGGCCACGAACTCTGTACTGTTGCCGCCCAGCAGACCCACTGCCGCGCCGGGTTTAACTTGGCGGGAGAGGATGGCGGTGATGGCGTCCGCCCGTGCCAGCAACTCCGCGTAAGTGAGTGGACCGTGCTCGTCCACCAGGGCCACCGCGTTCGGAATCCGGCGCGCGTTCCAGGCGGCCAGCCCGTACAGCGTCGGCCCATGCCGGAGCAGCGTCCAGCCCAGCCCCAGCGCGGCCCGAGCCGGCTGCGGCCCAAGAACGCCCGTGCGCCGGATGGCGGCCGGCAGGTTCACTGGTTGCGCCCTCGCGTCAGCCGCCGCTCCATCTCTTCCAGACCGCCCAGCGCCCGGTCCAGCCCCTTCGGAAACAGCAGCGCCGCCACCTGTTGCCCTTTCAGCCACCACGGGGCCACCCGGCGCACAGGTTTGAGAAGTGGATACACCACCGACTGCGCGGCTTCCAGTGGGGTCAGGGCCGGGGCAAATCGGTAGGCGCGGGTGGGCGCGATCATGCGGGTGCGGACCAGGGGCAGATACACGCTGGACACGCGCACGCCACGCCCGCGCAGCTCGTTGCCCACGCTGCCCAGCCACAGGTCAAAGCCCGCCTTGCTGCCCTGATACGCGGCCCAGCGCGGAATGCCCGGCGGCAGGGCCGAGGCGCTGGACACATTGACGATGGTCCCGCCGCCCCCCGCCACCATGCGCGGCAGCAGCGCCAGCAGCAGCGCGGCGGGACCGCTGAAATTGACCGCCAGCAGGCGGCCCAGGTCAGCCCTCTCGCTCGACTCAAGCGCCGGGCGGCGAATCGAATGCCCCGCGTTGCTGACCACGGCGTCGATGCGGGGGTGGTTCGCCCCGATCTGCGCGGCCACGGCCCCCACCGCCACCGGGTCAGTCAGGTCCAGACGGTAGACGCTGGCCTGTCCACCCGCCCGCCGAATCTGCGAGGCTATCTCTTCCAACCGCTCCCCACTTCTCGCCAGCAACAGCACTTCCGCGCCGCAGGCGGCCAGCAGCCGCGCCGTCGCCTCGCCGATGCCGTGGGACGCGCCCGTGATCAGAATGGTTTGGCCGCCCACCGCCGCGGCCAACTGCCGAGCGTCACGGCAGGCGGGCGGCGACACCAGGAGTCTCGGCAGGGAGGTCAGCGGCGCGGCCATCTCAACCCGGCCTCTAGCCCACCGTCTCCATCGCCCGTGGGTAGCTGCCGATGATCTTGGCGTAACTGGCCTTGCGTAGTACCCCGGCCAGCGCCTGGGCGACCTGCGGGTCACGGGAGTCGCCCTCAATGTCCACGTACATCAGGTAGCTCCAGGCACGGTCCCGGCGTGGGCGGCTCTCGATGCGGCTCAGGTTCAGGCCGCTCAGCTCGTTCAGGGTCTCTACCAGAAAACCGGGGGTGTGGCGCACGGCGAACACCAGACTGGTCTTGTGCGGCGCGTCGCTGGGGGCCGGTTCATGACGCGACAGGACCATGAAGCGGGTGTAGTTGAACGGCTCGTCCTCGATCTCCTGGGCCAGGATGTTCAGGCCGTACAGCTCGGCGGCGCGGCGGCTGGCGATGGCCGCCTCGTCCCGTCCCCCGCCGGCAGCCCCACGCTCGGCCAGCTCACGCGCGCTGCCAGCAGTGTCGTGGGCGGCGACGGGCTGCAGGCCGTACTTGCGAATCAATTCCGTGCACTGGTCGAGGGCGGGCTGCTGGCTGGCCACGCTTTTCAGGTCCGACAGTTCCACCCCCGGCAACGCCATCAGGCAGTGGCTCACGCGCACCACCACCTCGCCGATCACGTGAAGATCGGTGTCACTCAGCAGATCGATGGACTGGTGGATCGCGCCCATCAGGCTGTTTTCCACCGGCAGCACGCCGTACTGCGCCTCGCCGCCCTCCACCGCCTGGGCCACGCCGTGAAAGGTGGGGTAGCCGCGCGTGTGCCGCTGGGCTCCGGCTTCCGGCACGGCATTCAGCGCGGCGATCTCGCCGTACGCGCCTGGATTGCCCTGAAAGGCGACGGTGACGGTCTCGGGCACAGGCTCAGTCATGGCGCTCACTCATGCCCGTGAGGCTAGCGCACGGCGTTCGGTCGCCCCTGGGGTCAGGTCAGGCAGGCTGCCGCCCGACAACGCGTTCATCCCCACAGCCGCGCCTCCGGCCCGCCCGTTACAGTGGGCCCCATGACCCTGCCCCTGCCCGATCCCATCCTCGATCTGGACGCCACCGATCTGGCCGACGCCACCCGGCGCGGTGACCTGACCTGCGGCGAGGTGACGCGTGCGTATCTGGACCGGCTGGAGGCCCTGAATCCGCGCCTGCGCGCCGTGATCACGGTGCACCCCTACGCCCGCGCCGTGGCCGACGCGCTGGACGCCCTGCCCCCCGAGCAACGCGGCCCGCTGCACGGCTGCCCGCTGCTGATCAAGGACAACATCGACGTGGCGGGGCTGCCCACGACGGCGGGCAGCGCCCTGATGGCCGCACACGTGCCCACGGTCGACGCGCCGCTGGTGGCCCGGCTGCGCGCGGCGGGCGCGGTGGTGCTGGGCAAGGCCAACATGACCGAGTGGGCCAACTTCATGACGCTGGGCATGGCCAACGGCTATTCCTCGCTGGGCGGGCAGACGGTCAACCCCTGGGGCGAAGAACACGACACCGGCGGCAGTTCCTCGGGCAGTGGGGTGGCGGTGGCGGCGCGGCTGTGCGTGGCGGCGGTGGGCACCGAGACCAGCGGCAGCGTCGTCAGTCCGGCGCACGAGAGCGGCGTGGTGGGCCTCAAGCCCACGCTGGGGCTGGTGCCGCGCACCGGGATCGTGCCGATCAGCCACAGCCAGGACACGGCGGGGCCGATCACCCGCAGCGCCAGGGACGCGCTGTTGCTGCTGGCCGTCATGGCCGGGCCGGACGAGCGGGACGAGGCCAGCCGCCGCCGGCCGGTGCCCGAACTGGAGTTGACCTCCCACGCCCTGAAGGGCGCGAGGATCGGCATCGTGACCGATGAGAAGGGCGCCTCGGAGACCGACGCCGCCACTCTGCGGCTGGCCCGCGCCGCGCTGGAGCGGGCCGGGGCCACCGTGCAGGACGTGACGTTTCCCAGCCGCGCCGAACTGGACCGCAACGGCGTGATGCTCGAAGTTCTGGAGTACGAGTTCAAGGGGGACCTGAATGCCTATCTGTCCGGCGTCACGGACGGTCCACGCACGCTGGCCGACGTGATTGCCGGCAACCAGGCCCAGGCCGAACGCTGCCTGAAGTACGGGCAGACCTTTCTGCACGCCGCCCAGGGCACGCGCGGTGACGCCAGCGAGCCGGGCTACCACCTGGCCCGCGCCCGTGACCTGCGCCTGGCCCGCGAACAGGGCTTCGATCTGCTGTTCGCGGCCGGGTTGGACGCCGTGGTCTTTCCGGGCATCCACGGCTGCGCGTTGGCGGCCAAGGCCGGGTATCCCAGTCTGGCCCTGCCCGTTCAGGCGCCGGACGCGGCGGCCCACGCCCGGCCCGGCGGCGTGCTGCTGGTGGCCCCGGCTGGAGCGGACGCCGCGCTGCTGTCGCTGGCCGCCGACCTGGAAAGCGGCGTAGGTGGCGTGCGTTTTCCCGTGCTGGACTAGCCTGCCCGGAGGCTGGAGCGGGTGAGCCTTGTGCAGCGCCGCGAGGGGTCTCCTGGCCGTCAGCCGGGCGTTTATAGTGGGCCGCATATGAAAATCCGAGTGGCCGCTGCCTTTCTCGCCGCGTCGACGTTGTGTGGGGCCGTCCTGTCCGGGTCCGCCGCGGCCCAGGTGCTGCCCAAGGCCACGCGTGACCGGATCGTCCAGTCCACCGTGATGCTGATGCCCACCGGGGCGGACGGGAAGATCGACGGCACGCTGGGCAGCGGCTCGGTGATCAGCCCGGCCGGGTACATCCTGACCAACTTTCACGTCGTCGGCGACACCGAGACCCGCAAGGTCTCCGAGTGGATTCTGGTGCGAACCGTCAAGTTCGTGGACCGTGAACCGGAACCCACGTACTGGGGCAAGGTGGTGGCCGCCGATCCCAATCTGGATCTGGCAGTGGTCCGCATTCTGGAAACCTTCGATCAGAAGCCGGTGGGCGGGCTGAACCTGCCGTTCGTGGACCTGGGCGATTCCAATGTCCTGACCGTGGGCGATCCCATTTTTGTGTTCGGCTTTCCCGGCACCGGCGGCGACACCCTGACCTACACCAGCGGCTCGGTCAGCGGTTTTACCGGCGAGAACACCCAGGGCAGCGGGCGGCAGTGGATCAAGCACGACGCCCAGACCGGTCCCGGCAATTCCGGCGGCGGCGTGTTCGACGAGAAGGGCCTGCTGATCGGGGTGAACAGCGCCATCAACGTCAACAAGTCCAGCAGCACCATCACCCCCTTCGCCCGTCCGCTGGCGGTGGCCTGGGGCCTGATCACGCCCAACGTGCCAAAATTTGTGGTGCGCGGCGCGGGGTCTGGTGGGGCAGCGGCCTCCGCGCCCTCCGGGACGGGTGCAGGAACCCCAGCGTCCGGCAGCGCCACGCCCCAGCCGCAGTGGCCGCCCACCATCGCCCCCGGCCAGAGCTATCAGGTCAACATTCTGCGGGGTAGCGGCACGCCCAGAACGGAAAGCTGGGCGCTGACCCTGAATGACCGCGCCAGCAACGGTGATCTCAAGGGCACGGCGACCCAGGGCAGCCAGACCCAGACCGGGTATGTCGCCTACGACCAGAAAGCGGATCTGGTCTGGATCGACCTGACCCGGGACGGCAAGTCCATGACCAGTTGTGCTTTCGAGGTCAGTGGGCTGCGGACCAGTCCGTGGGTGGGGCGCGCGTTCTATTACCGCGACACCAACGCTGATCCGGAGCGCATCGGCGACTGTCAGGCGCTGGTCAGGACCGGGGCGGCGCCTGCCGGAAACGCCGCGTCCACACCGCCGACCGGCGCGGCAGCCCTGAAATGGCCGGTCAAACCCGCAGTCGGGCAGACCTGGACCGTGGAAGTCGAGGGCCGCGGCATGTGGACGCTGCCGCTGGGCAGCCGCACAGACAAGGGCAATCCGGCGGGGACGGCGGTTGCGCCGGGTGGGCAGCAGTGGAACGCGGTCTACTACTACATCAACAACAGTAGCGGCGAGGGCGTGATCCTCGACATGACCGCCGACGGGCAGACGTACCTTGGCTGCGAGTTCGTCAAGAGCGGCCTGTCTGGCCGCAGTCTGCGCGGCAAGGCGTTCCTGTATGTTTCCAAGGACGATACGCAGGGCACGGGACTGGGCAGTTGCGTCGCCACGCTGAAATAGACACAGGCGGTCAGGCAAGGGGTATCGGTGTTAGCGCTGACGCCCCTCCAATTCCTGTATCCGCGCTTCCAGCTCACGGATTTTCGCTTGCCCTGCGCCGCCCGTCACTCGCCTGACCAACCAGACCGCTCCGGCAATGCTTCCAGTCAGGAGAGCGAGGACAATACGGACTCCGATTGGAAGGTGTTGAAAACACCTGAAAATCCGAGCGAAGCGAGCAGGAGAGAAACGGGTTCCGGACGTGGAGTGTGGAAATCGGAGCTGTCCCGATTTCCACACGAAACAAACGGAATCCGTATAAGGAGCATTTCTGGGATTCCCATAGGTGAAGTTTAATCGTCGCGGTGGGGAGCGGGGCCACCACGAAGCCGTCCGGTAGATGAGGGGGCAATATGACGGGTTAAGACTTTAGCGCCTGCGCCCTCTGTACCGGACATCTTCGAGTTGAGGCTGTGCTGGACGGGAAATCCCTGAACGTGTGACAGGTTGCGAATCGGCAGGATAAACGGCGGTGTTTTGGGTGTGTGACGACTCCAAAACCCGCCGAT
>NZ_VDMO01000019.1 GCF_006335125.1 Deinococcus radiopugnans ATCC 19172 | reverse complement strand
GGCCTTCGGGTGCGTGTGTGGACTGGTTTCCAGCGCACGGAGCTGGTCGTCCTCTTCCCCAGAAATCGCAATACGTCGAGCAGGGCGGGCCATGCCTAATTCTACTTCTTAAATGCGTTGTACTTAGTTCGGCTGCCCTCCTTCGCCACGGACCTTCTCCCGGCTCCTGGGTTCCGGACACGGGGCAAAAGCAAAGGGCCAGGGCCGGACGCTCGCCAATGGCCCTTCCCCCACGCGGCGGCACGGGAGCGTCTTACGCTCCGGTCACCTGCTGGGCCGCCGCGCTTCCCCACGCCACCGGCTGCTGGTCGCCCTTGATCAGCAGCACCGGCACGGGGGCGTGCTGCGCCACCGCCTGCGCCACGCTGCCCACCAGGGCGCGGCCCAGACCGCTGCGTCCGTGGGTGGTCATCACGATCATCTGCACGCCCTCCTCGCGGGCCACGTCCAGAATGGCGCGCGAGACGTGGCGGCCTGCGGCGCGCTCGACGCGGATTCTGGCTTCAGGCAGCCGCGTCCGCAGATCGTTTTCCAGTCCCGCCTTCAGTTCATCGAGGGTTTCGAGGGACGTGGGCAGGGCGTAGGAATACTCCCCGTAGGCGGCCAGGACAGGATCGAGCTGAATGCTCAGCACGGTCAGTTCTGCCCCCAGCGCCCGTGCCAGCCCCTGCGCGTGGGAGAGGGCGTGCTGCCCCAGATCGCTGCCGTCGGTGGTGACCAGAATTCTGTTCATGGTGGTGCCTCCTGCACCCAGCGTTGCCCCGCCGCATTACGGGGGCATTACCACCACCGGTCATGTAAGCCAGAAAACAGGACGCCCAGGGGACAGACCAGGGGACGCGGGGCCGAAGCCCAGACGCTAGCCTGCCCACATGATCAAGCTGCTGTTTGTGGGAGACGTGTTCGGCCAGCCGGGCCGCCGGATACTGGGGGCGCGCTTGCCCGATCTGCGACGGGACGTGGATTTCGCCGTTGTGAACATGGAAAACGCGGCCGGGGGCTTCGGCATACACCGCGAGGCGGCCGAAGGCGCGCTGCGGGCCGGGGCCGACTGCATGACGCTGGGGAACCACGCGTGGCACCACCGCGACGTCTTGAAGCTGATGCAGGACCCGGAAAACTACCCCATCGTGCGCCCGCTGAACTACGCCGACCCACAGACGCCCGGCGTCGGCTGGCGCACTTTCGAGGTGCATACCGGGAGCGGCCAGACTGAGCGGTTGACCGTGGTGAACTTGCTGGGCCGGGTCTTCATGGATCAGGTGTCCAATCCGTTTACGGCCATCGACACCCTGCTGGAACGCGACGACCTGGGCAGCGTCTTCGTGGACTTTCACGCCGAGGCCAGCAGCGAGAAGGCCGGGCTGGCGTGGCATCTGGACGGGCGGGTGGCCGCCGTGATCGGCACGCACACCCACGTGCCCACCGCCGACTCGCGCATCCTGCCGCACGGCACCGCCTTCCAGACCGACGCCGGCTTCACCGGCCCGCACGACAGCATCATCGGCTCGGCGCCCGAAGGCCCGGTGGCCCGTTTCGTCACCGAGCGCCCCCACCGCTACGCCGTGGCTGAGGGCCGCGCCGAGCTGAACGCCGTGTATGTCCAGATAGAGGCGGGGCGGGCGGTGTCCATCGAGCGCTACCGTGACGTCGAGGAAGGGCTGGAAGAGGACGGGCTGTAGGCCGCCGCTGCCCCCGCAGACACGGACGGGGGCCATTCAGCTTGGGGGCTGTTCAGCGGCACACCCGCAGGCCCCCGGCGCAGACGCGGCGGCCGGCCGGAATCCCATCCCGGCTCATCCCTGACCACCGGAGGCGCTATGGGCATCAAGAGTGACGTGAATCTGCTGGGCCGCACGCTGGGCCAGGTGTTGAAAGAACAGGAGGGCGAGGCCTTTTTCGAGCTGGTGGAGCGCACCCGCGCCCTGGTCCGCGAGGTCCGCGCCGGGGGCGACGACGCCGAACTGCGCGGCATGCTCGCTGGCCTCTCCGGCGAGGACGCGGGACGGCTGGCGCGGGCCTTCACGTGGTACTTCCAGCTGGTCAATCTGGCCGAGGAATACGAGCGGGTGCGCGTGCTGCGGGCGGGCGAGGGCGTGCGCTCGCAGAGCCTGGAGGGGGCGCTGGCCGCCCTCAAGGAGCAGGGATTGAGCGCGGCGCAGGTGGAGGCCCTGATCGAGCGCGTCAACCTGGGCCTGACCTTCACGGCCCATCCCACCGAGATGCGCCGCCGCACCATCCGCCAGCACCTGGAGGCCGTGGCGCGTGACCTACCTCAACTGGACGATCCGGAAGCGCAGGAGCGGGTGGCCGCCCATGTGGAGGCGATGTGGTCCACGCCCGAACTGCGGCACCTGAAGCCCACCGTGCTGGACGAGGTCAAGGGCGGCCTGAACTACCTGGGGGCGATTGCCGGGGCGCTGCCGGGACTGCAACGTGACCTGAACCGGGCCTTCGTGAACATCTATGGGCAGGCGTCGGACGCCAGAATTCCCCTGAGTTTCTCGTCGTGGATGGGCGGGGACCGCGACGGCAACCCCTTCGTGACGCCGGAGGCCACCCGCGAGACCCTGGAACTGCACCGCCAGCGGGCACGCGACCTGCTGCTGGGCAGCCTGAAGCAGGCCTACGCCGATCTGTCGCAGGAGCAGGAGGGCCGCGACGCCTACCGCACCGAGCTGCGCGCCCTGCACAACGCCGTGCGTGACGGCGAGCGGGTGGAGGTGCTGCCGCGCCTGGAAGCCCTGGACATCCGGCTGCGGGCGGATGGGCAGCGCCGCACCGCCGACCGGTTGCTGACGCCGCTGCTGACGCTAACGCGGGTGTTCGGGCAGCATCTGGTCAGCCTGGACGTGCGCGAACACTCGGGGCAGACCGGGGCGGCGGTGGCCGCGTTGCTGGCCCAGGCCGGGGTGGAGGCGGATTATCTGGCGCTGCCTGAAGCGGAACGGCAGGCGCTGCTGGCCGCCGAACTGCGCTCGCGCCGCCCGCTGTGGCCTGCCGGAGAGCCGCTGACCCCCGAACTGGAGACGGTGATCGGCCCCATCCGCGAGGTTCGGGACGCCATCGCCCTGAGCGGGCCACGCGCCTTCGGGCGCTACGTGATCAGCATGGCCGAGAGCGTCAGCGACGTGCTGGAGCCGCTGCTGCTGGCCCGCGAGGTGGGGCTGCGGGTGCTGCCCGTGCCGCTGTTCGAGACCCTGGATGACCTGCACCGCGCGCCTCAGATCATGACCGACCTGCTGGCCCGGCCCGAGTACCGCGCGATTCTGGGCGACGACGTGCAGGAAATCATGCTGGGTTACTCGGACAGCAACAAGGACGCCGGCTTTCTGGCCGCCAACTGGGCGCTGCACGAGGCACAGCGGCAGATCAGCGCCGTGTGCCGGGCGTCGGGCGTGCGCTGGCGCTTCTTCCACGGGCGCGGCACCAGCATCGGACGGGGGGGCGGCCCCGCCTCACGCGCCATTCTGGGGCAGCCTGCCGGAACCATCGACGCGGGCCTGCGCATCACCGAGCAGGGCGAGGCGCTGGCGGACAAGTACAGCCATCCGGTGCTGGCGCAGCGCAATCTGGAACAGGCGCTGTACGGCCTGCTGCTGTCGGCCGCGCGCCCGGCAGATTCGCTGAAGGAGGAATGGACGGCGGCGATGGACCGCGCCGCCGCCGCCAGCGCCGCCGCATACCGCGCGCTGGTGCACGACGACGGTTTCCTCCCCTTCTTCGAGGCGGTCACGCCGATCCACGAGATCGCCCGGCTGAACATCGCCTCACGCCCCGTTCGGCGGCCCGGCGCGCCCACCCTGAGCAATCTGCGGGCCATTCCCTGGGTGATGAGCTGGACGCAGATCCGCAGCAACCTCCCCGGCTGGTACGGCCTGCGCGAGGGGTTACAGAGCATTGGCACGGAGGCGGCGCAGGAGATGTACGCGGCGTGGCCTTTTTTCCGCACGGTGCTCGACAACGCGCAGATGAGCCTGGCCAAGAGTGACCCCTTGATCTTCGAGGAATACCTGCGCCTGCTGGGGCCGCACCCGCTGGCCGGACATCTGGAGGCCGCCTTCCGCGAGACCGTGGCGCTGGTGGAGGCCGTGGTGGGCGCGCCGCTGCTGGCCAATGAACCGAGATTGCGCGAGAGCATCAGCCTGCGCAACCCGTACATTGATCCGATTCACCGCATTCAGGTGGAGTTGCTGCGCCGCGCCCGCGCCGAGGACGGCGGCCTGGACACCTTTGAGCGCCCGCTGATGCTGAGCCTGCAAGGCATTGCGGCGGGGGTACGGAATACGGGGTAAAACGCCGCTTTAGCCGGGCAATTCCGCCGCCCACACGTCCTGCGGCGTCTCGCGGCGGCGGATCAGGGTCCACTGCGCGCCGTCCCCGTTCCCCTGGTCATACAGCACCTCGGCAGGGCGGGAGCGGGTCAGGTAGTTGCTGCCCATCGCCGCGCCGTAGGCCCCCGCCTCCCCGATGGCGAGCAGGGCGCCGCGCGTGGGCTGGGGCAGGGCAATGTCACGCGCCAGCAAGTCGCCGCTCTCGCAGGCGGGGCCGGCGATGTCCCAGACCCCAGCGTCTGGGCCGTCCCACAGCGGCGTAACCGGGTGGGCCGCGCCGTACAGCATGGGCCGCAGCAGTTCGGTCATGCCCGCGTCCACCAGACAGAAGTTGCGGCCGGTCGTCTTGGTGCCCACCACGCGGGTCAGCAGCGTGCCGGCGCGGGCCACCAAATAGCGGCCCGGTTCCACCCACAGCTGTGCCCCAAACGCCTGCGCGGTGGCCCAGGCCTCGGCGGCAATGCCGGCCAGATCGGCGGCCAGGCCCCAGCCGCCGCCCGCATCCAGCACGGCCAGCGGCCCGGTTTCGGCCCGCAACTCGGACAGCCGCCCGAAGGCCGCCGTGAAGTCGTGGGCATCGCGGATGGCGCTGCCGATGTGGACATGCAGGCCCAGGGCCGTGTGTCCCGCCTCGCGCAACGCGTCCAGCACACGCGGGGCCTGCGCCAGCGTCACGCCGAACTTGCTGCCCTCGGCCCCCGTCGCCAGATGATCGTGGGTGCTGACCGCCAGCGCCGGGTTGACCCGCACCAGTGCGCGGGAGTTTTCGGGGAGCAGGCCCACCTCCTCCTCGCGATCAATGATGAACGTCGCACCCAGCCGCGCCCCGGCTGCGTATTCAGCGCTGGATTTGGCTGGGCCGTTGACCAGAATCCGCTCGCCCGCTGCGCCCACCGCCTCGGCGCGCGCCAGTTCGCCGGGGCTGACGCACTCGAAACCCACGCCTGCCGCGTGCAGACGGCGCAGCAGCGTGAGGTTGGGGTTGGCCTTCATGGCGTAGTACACCCGCGCCTCGCCAAAAGCGGCGCGCACGCGGGCCAGGGCGGCGTCCAGTTCGGCAGCGTCGTAGACGTACAGCGGTGTGCCGAAGCGTTCGGCGGCGGCGTGGAGGGCAATAGGGGGAATGGTCACGGGAGGAGGGTAGCAAGCCCGCTGGCCGGTGAGGCCACGTCAGGGCTCGCCCGCCGGCCGCCCCGCCCGGATGCCCTGGAAGGTGGCCCTGAGCAGCCGCGCCGCCTCGCCCGCCCGCACGCCGCCCGTCACCTTGGGCGCGTGGCCCCAGTGGGCCGCCAGCACGTCGGTCACGCCGCCCAGCGCCCCCGCTTTGGGATTGGCCGCGCCGTAGACGATGCGACCCACGCGCGCCTCCAGCGCCGCCCCCAGGCACATCGGGCACGGTTCCAGGGTCACGACAAGGGTGCAGTCCGTCAGGTATGGCGTGCCCAGGCTCGTGGCGGCCTCCCGCAACGCTGCCATCTCGGCGTGGCGGGTCATGTCGCCGTCCGCCCGCGAGGTGTTGCGGCCCCGGCCCACCACCCCGCCGTCCGGGCCGACCACCACCGCGCCCACCGGCACTTCCCCCACTTCTGCCGATTGCCGCGCCAGGGTCAGCGCCTCGCCCATGGCAGTGTGGAGGGGATCCCGGGCCACGCCCGCCACCTCCCGCGCGCCCACCGCCCAGACGGGAGGTTGAAGGCCCACCCACTGCACCCCTTCACCCGACACCAGCAGCGGCACCGAGTCACGCTCCCGGCGCGGCACCTTCAGATCGGTCAGCACGTCGCTGAGCTTGCGTGTGCCACCGGGCAGCCGGATGCGGTCTCCGTCCTGCCGGGTGCGGCGCTGCCAGCCAGGGGGCAGGGGGAACTCCGGCTCGCGCCAGCGCTGCGCCGCCAGATGAAGCCGCCCACCGGTGGCCGTGATTTCCCGCGCGCCGGGCAGGGTGACATGGGCCGTGTCGTCGGCCCTGAGCGAATCTGCCAGCCGTTCCAGATGCTCAAAGTGGAAGGGGACGCCCGCCCGCACCAACTCCCGGCGGACAAAACGGCGCAGCACGGCGGCGGGTTGTTTTTCCAGCGGCGCATGCGGCGTGAGCTGTGCGGCCCAGTCCGTCAGGGCGGCGTCGTCCTGCGCGGCGTACCCCGCCACCCGCGCCAGACTCGCCTCGGCCCCCGGAAAGCGGGCGCTCAGCACCGGCATCACCTCGCGGCGAATCCACGCGCGGGTGAAGGCGGGGTCATGGTTGGAGGCGTCCTCGCGCCAGTCCTGGCCCAGCGTGTGTAGAAAAGCCTCGATCTCGGCGCGAGGCACGTCCAGCCAGGGGCGGCGCACCCGGCCCCGCTGTGCTGGAATGCCATTCAGGACGGCCTCGCCGCGCAACAGGCCCATCAGCACCGTCTCGGCCACGTCGCGCCGGGTGTGGGCGGTCAGGACGGCGGCGGCTCGATGCCCCTTCGCCACCCGCCCCAGAAAGTCGTAGCGCACGCGGCGGGCGGCGTCCTCCACGTTCCAGCCGCGCGCCGCCGCCACTGCCGCGACGTCCACCCGCGCCGACTCGTGGGGAACGCCCAGCGACTGTGCCAGTGCCGCCACCCAGCGGGCATCATCCGGCGATTCGGGGCGCAGGGCGTGATCCAGATGCGTGGCGACGGGCCGCGCTCCGGCCAGCAGCAGCGCCCGCAGCAGCGCCACCGAGTCCGCCCCACCCGACACGCCCACGGCCACCGTCTGCCCCGCGTATGGAGCGAGGGGCCGGGCCAGATAGGAGGGCAGGGCGGACATGGGGGCATTGTAGGGAGTGGGGCTTTACGCGTCCGGCGTGTGGTCTTCCGAATCATGCCGCCCCAACCCTGCGTGCCTCGCCCGGACGCGCCCCACCGCACGCCCGGAAGCGGTGGGCTGGGGTGTCCGGCGGCTCACCCTGGGCAGGACAGGTGGAAGCGGCGCGGCCAGCACCCGCCGGGCCTGGGACAGCAGCAGGACGACGGCACAGGCGGCATACACGAAGACCGCCCGGCTGAACCCGATCAGGTCACCCAGGCCCGACAGCTCGCGCTCCTGCTGTCCCAGTCGGGCGCACCGGTCAGGGCGGGCCGCGAGACAGGTAACGACGATCTGTTGCCCCACCCGCTCGTATCGGTCAAATTCAAGGCCTCCGAAGCTCCTTCTAGACCAGTCCATCCGCACGTCTTGCTGAGCATGCTGTCCAGCCTCGAGACGTATCGTCGCGTCCACCTGACGGCCCGAACTCCGTCTGCCAGACCTCTGCGAAAGCTGCGTGATCATGGCGGCCCGTTGAATACGGGGCTGGGCCAGACTGACCCGGAGCGCGGCCGCGTCCGAAACCATGCTGCGCTCTGCCAGGGGGGCCAGCACGGCGCAGACCAGGCAAAAGATCAGGCTCTGGCGCCAGGCGGTCTTGACCACACCTGGTTTCGGGCGCCAGGGCGCGGGTTCAGCCGAAGTCATCCGCCCCATCATAATTTTCGCCACCCCACGCGGAAGGCCCCCAATCGACTCCCCCGAATGCCTGCCGCAAAGCCCCCCGAAGGCCGTCGGGCGCGCAGCGCACGGGCCGCATTTAGCGTCACGGAGCAGGGCATCAGACCCTGATGCCGCCGCCCTCTCCCGCCCACAATGCTCAATCCTCCTGCCCAGTGCAACGCCTGCTCCCCCGTCCCCTCTGGGGATGGGGGCTGGGGGGTGGGGCCACCGGCTCAGGCCAAAGCCCCCCGCCCACAGGCCCAAATCCCTACAATGGCCCGCATGACTGGCGACGCCCGCACGATCTACGACGGCCACATCCTGAAGCTGGAACTGCTGGAAGACAAGTGGGAGGTCATCCGCCACGCCGACGCCGTGGCCGTGCTGGCCCTGAACGACGCGGGCGAGATGCTGCTGGTGCGCCAGTTCCGCCGCGCCGTGGACGCCCACACCCTGGAAGCCCCGGCGGGCCTGATCGACGGCGAGGAATCCCCCGAGGCGGCGGCCCGCCGCGAATTACAGGAGGAGGCCGGGCTGGACGGCGAGATGCGGCTGCTGACCCGCTTCTACTCCAGCCCCGGCTTCTGCGACGAGCAGCTGTACGTGTTCCAGGCCACCGGGCTACGCGAGAGCAAGCTGCCGCACGACGACGACGAGGACATCGAGGTGGTGTGGATGGCCCCCCAGAAGGTGCTGGACGGCCTGCGCGAGGGCCGGATCGTGGGCAGCGCGACCACCGTCGCGGCGGCGCTGTACGGGGCACAGAGTCTGGCAGGTTCGGCGGAGTGAAGACCTACGTTTCGCCCTCCCAGCGCCCGGACACCGAGACGGTGGTAGCGGTGGGATCATTTGACGGCGTGCATCTGGGGCATCAGGCGCTGATCGCCCAGCTGAAGGCCAAGGCGCGCGAACACCGCGTTCCCAGCGTGGTCTACACCTTCGACCCGCCCACGCGAGTGCTCACGCAGGGCGTGGAGTTCCTGTCCACCCTGCCCGAGAAACTGGATCTGCTGTCGCGCTACGGCGTGGACGAGACGATTGCCACGTCCTTTACCGCCGAGTTCGCGGCCCGGCCCAAGGAGGCGTTTCTGGACGATCTGCGTACGCTGCGCCCGCGCACCGTGGTGGTGGGCGAGGATTTTCACTTTGGGCGCGGGCGGGCCGGGGGCGTCGAAGACCTGCGCGGGGTGGCCGCCGAGGTGGTGGCCCTGCCGATGCACCAGCTGGCCGGCGAGGACATCAAGAGCACCCGCATCCGTGAGCTGCTCGCGGCGGGCGACGTGGACGGCGCGGGCCGCCTGCTGGGCCGCCACTACGACGCGCAGGGGGTGGTGATCCACGGCGATCAGCTGGGCCGCACCATCGGCTGGCCCACCGCCAACATCGGCGTGCCGGACGGCAAGGCGCTGCCGCTGGGCGTCTTCGCGGTGGTGGCGCTGGGAGACCGGGGCGAGCGCTGGCACGGCATGGCGAATGTAGGGTTCCGCCCCACCGTGAACGGCAAAACGCGCCGGTTCGAGGTGCATCTGTTCGACTTCGAGGGCAACCTCTACGGCAAGGAGGTGCAGGTCAAGTTCTTCTCGCACCTGCGCGGCGAACAGAAATTTGGCGGCCTGGACGAGCTGAAGGCGCAACTGAACCGTGACGCTGACGCGGCGCGGGCGGTGCTCAGGGACGTGCGCTGAAGTTGGTGACGCGCCATTCGGCGTTGCCATCGGCAAACGGGCTGAACCCCGAGCCGCTGTAAAAGGTGGTGGGGTGGCCGTCTTTCGCGTCATAGGTGACGCGCAGATCGGCGCAGGGCTGGGCCTTCTGGTACGCGAGGGCGCGGGTGACCTCCAGAAACAGCGCCTCCATCGGGCCAGTGTTCAGGGGCGCTGGGGCATTGGCCTCCGCCGGATTCTTGAAGGTCACGCCCTGAAGTTTGCCGCCCTTCACGCTGACCGTCACGTCGGGGAAGCGCAGGGGCGCGGCAATACGGGCAAAGTCGTAGCGATAATGCTGGAGGTTCGCCAGCTTCCAGCGCAGGCGGGCCGTCTGCAACTCGCTGTCCAGACGGTCAAAATCAGGCGGCATGTACCCCGGGGCGCAGGCCTGGGCGCCGGGGCCGACGAGAATGCCGCCGTCCGCACCCCCCGCTTCCGCACAGGCGATGCAGGCCAGGGCCGTCAACAGGGCAAGCCGTTTCATAGCGCCCAGCATGCGGCGCCCGTGTGACGGAACGCTGATCCGCAGGTGGGGTGAGGCGTACCCTGAAGGGCGATGAGCACTCTCCCCGACACCCTGCACCTGGGCTATTCCTTCTGCCCCAACGACACCTTTATCTTCCACGCGCTGCACGCCGGGCTGGTGCCCGCGCCGCTGCCGGTGCAGGAGGTGCTGGAGGACGTGCAGACCCTCAACGACTGGGCCACGCTGGGCCGCCTGCCCATAACCAAGATCAGTTACCGCGCGTACTTCGGCGTCATGGACCGCTACGTGGCCCTGCGCGCGGGTGGGGCACTGGGGCGCGGCGTGGGGCCGCTGATCGTGACGCGCGGCGAGATCGGGAATCTGAACGGCAAGACGGTGGCCTCGCCCGGCGCGCTGACCACCGCCGAGCTGCTGCTGCGTCTGGTCTACCCCGAAGTGAAGGTGATGCGGATGCGCTACGATGAGGTGATGCCCGCCGTGGAGCGCGGAGAGGTAGACGCGGGCCTGATCATCCACGAGTCGCGCTTCACCTACCCGCAGCACGGCCTGAGCAAGCATCTGGATCTGGGCGCGTGGTGGGAGGGCGAGACCGGCCTGCCCCTGCCGCTGGGCGCGATTCTGGTGCGCCGCGATCTGGCCCCCGACATGCAGTGGGCGCTCAACGTTTCGGTTCGCTCAAGCCTGGAGTACGCCTACGCCCACCCCGAAGCCTCGCGCGCCTACATCCGGCAGCACGCGCTGGAGATGGCCGACGAGGTCATGCAGGCGCACATTGACCTGTACGTGAACGCCTTCAGCCTGGACGTGGGCGAGGAAGGCACGCGGGCCGTGCAGGAATTACACCGCCGGGCCGTGGACGTGGGCGCTGTGGCGGGGTCGGGCCTGCCGCTGTTCGTGGAAAAACCGTAAGCGTCAAGCGGCACAACCTCCACCCGGCCTGAAGCTGGCCTTGAATCAACGTTGAACGTTGTCCCATATGGTAAGCCCCTCCCACTTCAACGGCCTGCGCTTCGGCACCATATCGGGCGGAGGAACCACAAATGAGACGACTTTTTCTGACCGCCCTGACGGCGGCCCTGACCGTGTCCGCTGCCGGCGCACAGGGCGTGCCCGCGCCGCGCCCCATTCCCCCAGGCGAGCCACCCGCCACCGTGACCGCCACCCGCAACGAGCCGACGCCGCTGGAATTCACGGCGGACAAGCTGAGCCGCCTGAAAGTCCCGGCGGGTTTTGAGCTGAAGGTGATGGCGACGGGCCTGGGCAACGCCCGCAGCCTGCTGGTGATGAGTGATGGCGGCATCTACCTGACCCGCATGAAGCAGAGTGACCTGTGGTACCTCAAGGACGTCAACGGCGACGGCCAGATCGAGGCCTTGGAGCGCAAGCGGGTGGCCCAGAACCTGGGCACAGCGCACGCGATGGCCGTGAAAGACGGCAAGATGTACGTCGCAGGCGAGAAGAACATCTGGGTGATGGACATGGCGAAAGACGGCACCATGAGCGTGCCGCGCGTGTTCGCCACCGGCTTCCCCGACGCCGGTCAGCACGGCGCACGCGGCATGCACTGGGGGCCGGACGGGTACCTGTACGCCGCTTTCGGCAGCCCCAACAACGACGCGCCCACGCCCAACCCCGAGGACGCCACCCTGCTGCGAATCAGCCCGGACGGCAAGAGCCGCGAGGTCTACTCGCGCGGGCTGCGCCACACCATCGGCTTCGGCTGGCATCCGGTGACCGGGGTTCTCTACGGCTGGGATCAGGGCAGCGACTGGCACGGCGACAACATCCCTCCCGAGGAAATGAACGTGCTGGAACGCGGCAAGAACTACGGCTGGCCCTTCTGCTACGGCGACAAGCAGCCTGACCCCTACGTGAACGTGTCGGGCATTCCGGGGCAGATCACCAAGGCCGAGTACTGCGCCGGGACGGTGGGCAGCGTGCTGAACAACACCGCGCACGCGGCGGCCATCGACATGACCTTCTACACCGCTTCCCAGTTTCCCGCCGAATATAAAAACAGCGCCTTCGTGGCCTTCCGGGGCTCGTGGAACCGCTCCGAACCCAGCGGCTACTACATCGGGCACGTGGCCTTCGACGCGAACAACCAGCCGACGGGGGTGACGCCGTTCGTGAGCGGCTTCGTATACCAGGACGGCGACGTGTGGAAGCAGTTCGGACGGGTGGCGGGCGTCGCGCAATACACCGACGGCAGCCTGCTGTTCACCGACGATCAGAGCGGCGTGCTGTACCGCGTGCTTTACACCGGAGGCCAGTGATGCGGCAATTTAAGAAAACGGTAGCCTTCGGCCTGGGCGGCGCGGCGCTGCTGCTGAGCGGGCTGGTGCTGGCCGGGGGCGCAGAGCCGATGACCGGCATGATGCCCGCCAACCTGCGGGCGACGGCGGCCCTGCGCGACGCCGCCGGGGAAGTGCGCGGCGAGGCGCAATTTGAGCAGGCTGGAATGGGCATGCGCGTGACGGTGCAGGTGAGTGGCCTGACCCCCGGCATGCACGGCCTGCACCTGCACGAGTTCGGGCGCTGCACCCCCGGCGTGGACGCCGCCGAAAACAAGGTGGTGCCCTTCGGCGGCGCGGGCGGTCACTTCGATCCCGGCATGAGCAAGAACCACGACAGCCCCACGGCAGGCAACAAATACGGCCACGGCGGCGACTTGCCCATGCTGGAAGTGGGCGCGGACGGCACCGGCAAGGTCACCTTCACCACCGCCAAAAGCAGCCTGACCGGCGCGAACGGCGTCCTGAACCGCTCCATCGTGATCCACGCGAACATGGACGACTACAAGAGCGATCCCAGCGGCAAGAGTGGCGCGCGCGAACGCTGTGGCGTGATCAAGCGCGACAACTTCAGCGTGCGCGATTACCCGCTGCCCAGCCCACAGGCCTTCCCCGAGGGCGTGGCCTACGACGCGGCCAGGGGCGTGATCTACACCGGCAGCGCCGCCACCGGCAGCATTTACGCCATCAACGCCCAGACCGGGGCCACCAGCCTGTTCTCGGAGGGCGGCGCAAAGGGCCGCAGTACCGCGCTAGGCCTCAAGGTGGACGCGCAGGGCCGCGTGTGGGTGGCCGGGGGCGCGACGGGGGCCATCAACATCCTCTCGAAGGACGGCGCTCCTGTCGCCACGCTGATGACGCCGCCCAGCCCCAACCCGTACCTGAACGATCTGATTCCCACGCCGGACGGTAGCGTCTACGTGACCGATTCCACCCGCCCGGTGATCTGGCGCGTGCGCGACATGCAGGTGGAGCCGTGGCTGAACCTCGCTGGAACGCCCATCAAGTACGGCCCCGGCATCAACCTGAACGGCATCGTGGCCTCGCCGGACGGCAAGTACCTGCTGAGTATTCAACTGAATACGGGCGAGCTGTGGCGCATCGACACGGGCACGAAGGTCATCAAAAAAGTGATGGGCGGCCTGAAGAACGGCGACGGTCTGCTGCTGGACGGCCAGACGCTATACGTGGCCCGCAACGCGGATGGGTTGGTGAGCAAGGTCAGCCTGGGCGCCGACTACGGCAGCGGCACGCTGGTCATGGAGGAGCCACTGAACGGCCTGCGCTTCCCCACCACACTGGTCAAGGTGGGCGGCGACGTGGTGGTCACGCAGGGGCAACTGGATAAATTGCAGGGCGGCATTCCCGAAACGCCGTTCAAGCTGACGCGCTTCAAAGCGTTCTGAGTGCGAGGCAGGCAGGGGCAGCGGGCGATGGGTGCCGGCTGCCCCTTCTGCTGGCCGACAGAATCCTGTAAGAACTTGTTGATTCATCTCCCGTTAATCTGCCGGGGTGACGAAGCAAGGCGCGCCCGCCATTCCCGCCATCGAGGTGCGTGGGCTAAACAAGAAATACGGCAACCACAGCGTTCTGGAAGAGGTGTTCCTGAACGTCCGTCCCGGCGAGGTGTACGCCCTGACCGGCCCCAACGGCACCGGCAAGACCACCTTGATCCGCTGCATGACCGGGCTGGCCTTTCCCACGGACGGCGAGGTGCGGCTGATGGGCCGCGACGTGCACACCGACGGCGCCCGCGCCCGCGCGTATCTGGGGGCGGTGGTGGAGGCCCCGGCCAAGTTCTACCCGCAGTTCACCGGCACCCAGAACCTGCAGATTCACGCCAACCTGGCCGCGATGGCCCCCGGCGGGCGGCGGGTGGGCCGCGACCGGCTGCGCGAGGTCCTGGCGCTGCTGGAACTGACCCGCATGGCCGACCGCAAGGTGCAGGAGTACTCGCTGGGCCAGCGGCAGCGGTTGGGCGTCGCCAGCGCCATCCTGGCCGAGCCGAAAGTCCTGATTCTGGACGAACCGACCAGCGGCCTGGATCCCCTGGGCATCGGGCTGATCCACCGCATCGTGACCGGTCTGGCGACGGACGGCTGCGCGGTGGTCCTGAGCACCCACCACCTGCGCGAGATCGCCACCTACGCCCACACGGTGGGCATCCTGACCGGGGGGCGGCTGGTGGACACTGTGGACCTGCGCGCCCGGCAGGCGGCCTACCGCTTCCGGGTGGACGACCCGGTGGGGGCGGCGGCGGTGCTGGAGCGGCTGCCCTTTGTCCGCAAGGTGGGCACCCGCACGCCCTTTGCCATCGCGCATCTGGGCGGCGAGGCCCGCGTGCCCGACGCCCTGGCCCGCCTGAGCGAGGAAGGCATCCGGGTCTTTGAGGCCAGCCCAGATCACTTCGACCTGTACGAGTACTACCGCGAGCGCGTGGAGCAAGCCTGATGAACAGCGAGAGTGCCCCTCCCCCTTCCGTCGTCCCCACCACCCGGTGCCGCCCATGCTGACGCTGCTGCTGCTGGAATTCCGCAAGCTGCTGGGCTCGCGCAGCGCCAAGCTGGCCCTGATCGTCACCTTTCTGCTGCCGCTGGTCTGGGCGTTCGCCCCGCGCCTGAGCGCCCTGATTCAGGTCAATCTGATCAGCGGGTGGCAACTGCCCGCCGTCAGCATCGGCGTGACCATCCAGTACCTGCTGCCGCTGTTCATTGCCGTGACGGTGGCCGAGACCATCGGTTCGGAGACCGCCCAGGGCACGCTGGCCCCGCTGCTGCTGCGCCCGGTGGACCGCACCCGGGTCATTGCCAGCAAGCTGATCGCCGCGCTGGTCTTCCCCTTCCTGCTGATCATCACCACGGTGGCCGGATCGCTGCTGGCGGGCATTCCGCTGGGCTTCGGCAGCTTCACCGGCGGCACGGGGCTGGGACCGGGCCTGTTCGTGGGCGTGGGCCAGCTCTCAGGCGGGGAGGCCTTCGGGCAGGTGCTGCGCGGCGCGTTTCTGGCCGCCGTCGTGCTGATGCCGGTGGCGGCGCTGTCGCTGCTGTTCGGCGTGCTGTTTCTGAACACGGCGGCCTCGGCGCTGGCCACCTTTGCCACGCTGATCGTGATGCGCCTTCTGGTGGTGCTGCCCGACGCCCTGCAGCGCATCCTGCTGACCTCGCACTTCGGGCTATATGTGCAGCAGGGCGACATCGGGCAGCCGCTGATCCTGCTGCTGATCTACACGCTGGGTTTCGGCCTGATGGCGATCTACGCCTTCGACCGCCGCGACGTGTAGCGTTCTTTGAAACTTTTCCGGGGAGGTGGACGCGGGTCCCCCTCCCTTTTTCTGTTCTGCTAGCCTGCCCCCCATGACTGCGCCCATGCCACTTTCCGCAGGCGGCTCGCTGTACGAGCGCATTGGCCCGCAGGCGCTGGCCGCCCTGGTGACCCGTTTCTACGCGTTGGTGGCCCAGGACCCGGACCTCGCCCCGATTTTTCCGGCTGACCTGACCGAGACTGCCGAGAAACAGCTGGCCTTCCTGACCGGCTTTCTGGGCGGGCCGCCTCTGTACCACCAGACGTATGGGCCACCCCGGTTGCGCGCCCGGCACCTGCCGCACGCGATCACGCCCACGCGCGGACGGGCGTGGCTGGCGTGCATGGCCCGCGCCCTGCAGGACACGCCCCAGATCGGGCAGGCCGAGGCGCGGGAACTGCACGCCGCCCTTGCACGGGTGGCCGCGCACATGGTCAACACCCCCGACGAGGACGGCGGCAAAGTTGGACAACTCCTTTCAATTGACTAGCCGCGTGAAGGCCAGGCCATGCACGTTTTTCCTAGACTGCGGGGTATGACACAACCCCGCACCATCGAGGATCTCCGCTCCGAGATCGATCAGATCAACCGTGACCTGCTGAAGCTGCTGTCGCAACGCGCCGCCGTGGTGGCCCAGATCGGCCACGCAAAGACCCAGGAAGGCCGCCCCAACCACTACGACCCGGCCCGCGAGGAACAGCAGCTGCGCGAGCTGGAGGCGCTGAACCCCGGCCCCTTCACGAACGCCACCGTCAAGAGCATCTTCAAGGAAATCTTCAAGGCCAGCCTCGCGCTGGAGGAAAGCAACGACAAGAAGCAGCTGCTGGTCTCGCGCAAGGTCAAGAAAGAGGACACCGTGCTGGACATCGACGGCGTGCGGATCGGCGGCGACGCGCCGCCCATCATCATCGCCGGGCCGTGCAGCATCGAGAGTGAAGAGCAGATGGAGCAGACCGCCGAATACCTGGCGGGCAAAGGTGTGAAGATCCTGCGCGGCGGTGCGTACAAGCCGCGCACCAGCCCCTACGGCTTTCAGGGCATGGGCGTGGACGGCCTGATTCTGGGGGGCCGGGTGGCCCGCGCCAACAAGATGCTGTTCGTGACCGAAGTGATGGACACCCGTGACGTGGAAGTAGTGGCCGAGTACGCCGACATCCTGCAGGTGGGCGCACGCAACATGCACAACTTCGCCCTGCTGCGCGAGGTGGGCCGCGCCCGCCGCCCGGTGCTGCTCAAGCGCGGCCTGTCGGCCACCATCGAAGAATGGCTGTACGCCGCCGAATACATCCTCTCGGAGGGCAACAACGAGGTCATCCTGTGCGAGCGCGGCATCCGCACCTTCGAGAAGTGGACGCGCAACACGCTGGATCTCTCGGCGGTGGCGCTGGCGAAGCAGGAAACCCACCTGCCGGTGATCGTGGACGTGACCCACGCCGCCGGCCGCCGCGACCTGCTGATTCCGCTGGCGAAGGCGGCGCTGGCGGTGGGTGCGGACGGCATCCACATCGAGGTTCACCCCAGCCCTGCCACCGCGTTGAGCGACAACGAGCAGCAGCTGGACTTCGCCGGGTACGACAAGTTCGACGAAGCGCTGAAGCCGATGATGAAGGTGCCTGCGGGCGTCTGATACGGACTCTGGCAAGAGCGGGGGGCTTCGCGGCGCGCGAGGCCCCCCTCGTTTTGGAGCGGGCTACGCCTGCCGCGCCACGTCCAGCAATTCTCCGCCCCCCACCAGCTCGCGCAGCCGCAGCAGATCGGGGCGGTAATAGCGGTCTTCTTCCATCGTGGGCACGGCTTCACGGATACGCGCGTAGGCGGCCTGTACCCCCACGCCAGCACGCAGCTTCTGAAAGTCCAGTGCCTGCGCGGCGCACAGCAGCTCGATGCTGACGACGGTCTGGACGTGGCCCAGAATCTGGCGCAACTGGCGGGCGCCGTGCGCGCCCATGCTGACGTGATCCTCCTGGTTGGCGCTGGTGGGAATGCTGTCCACGCTGGCGGGGTGTGCCAAGACCTTGTTTTCGCTGACCAGCGCCGCCGCCGTGTACTGTGCGATCATCAGGCCGCTGTTGAGGCCCCCGTGCGCGGCCAGAAAGCCCGGCAGGCCGCTGAGGGCCGGGTTCAGGAGCTGCTCGCAGCGGCGCTCGCTGATGCTGCCCAGTTCGGCCACCGCCACCTTCAGGGCGTCGGCGGTGACGGCCAGCGGCTGCCCGTGGAAATTTCCACCGGACACCACCTCGCCCGTTTCGGGAAACACCAGCGGGTTGTCGGTCACGGAGGCGAATTCGGTGTCCAGAATGCGGGCGGCCTGCTCAAGCGCGTCGTGGGTCGCGCCGTGAACCTGCGGTACCGCCCGCAAGGAGTACGGATCCTGCACCTTGCCGCATTCGGCGTGGCTGGGCGCGATCTCGGAGTCGCGCAGGAAGCCGCGCAGCTCGGCGGCCACCGCCACCGCGCCGGGATGCGGGCGCAGGCCCACCAAGTCGGCGCGGAACGGCTGGTGCGAGCCGTACAGCGCCTCCACGGTCATGGCCGCCGCCAGATTCGCGGTGCCCAGCAGCGTGCGGGCGTCCGCAAGGGCCAGTCCCAGCAGGCTGCCCATCAGCTGCGTGCCGTTGATCAGGGCCAGACCCTCCTTGGCCTGCAGGGTCAGCGGCGTCAGGTTCAGCTCGGCCAGCACATCGGCGGCGGGGCAAACCCTCCCGCCATAGTCGATCTCGCCCAGGCCGATGAGGGCCAGCGCCAGATGCGCCAGCGGGGCCAGATCGCCCGACGCGCCCACACTGCCCTGCGCGGGCACCACCGGATGCGCCCCGGCGTTGAGCAAGGCCAGCAGCAGCTCTGGCACTTCCGGGCGCACGCCGGAATGCCCCTGGCACAGCGACACGGCGCGCAAAAGCAGCATCCCGCGCACCACCTCGGCGGGCAGTGGCTCGCCCACCCCGATGGCGTGGGACACGATCAGGTTGTACTGCAACTGTTGCAACTCGTCATTGCCCACGCGCACGCTGGCGAACTTGCCGAAGCCGGTGTTGATGCCGTACACCGCCGCGCCGCCCTCCACGATGCGCTCGACGACGGCGCGGGCCGCCAGGATGCGTTCGCGGGCCGCGTCCGCCAGTTCCACGTTCTCGCTGCCGCGCACCACGCGGACGAACTCTTCCAGCGACACCTTTCGGTCAAGAATCATCGTTTCACTCCTCCCACAAACACATCCCGCAGCGGGTTCGCACCCAGGGTATATGGCAAGTCGCGCCAGTCGGGGCCGTTCAGCGTCAGGAAGTCGGCACGCTGACCGACACTCAGGGAGCCGCGATCCGTCAGGCCCAGCGCGGCGGCGGCGTTGACGGTGGCGGCGGTCAGGGCCTCGGCGGGGGTCAGGCCATTTAGGCGCACCGCCAGGGCCAGGGCCAGTTGCGCGCTGAACAGCGGCGAGCTGCCGGGATTCAGATCGGTGCCCAGCGCCAATGCCGCGCCCGCGTCGATCAGCGCGCGGCCCGGCGCAGCGGGCAGGCCCAGATGCAGCGTCACGCCGGGCAGGATCGTCGCCACCGTCTTGGAGGCCGCCAGCGCCGCGATTTGCGCGCCGCCACTGGCCTCCAGATGGTCCACGCTCAGCGCCCCCATCCGGCAGGCCAGTTCGGTGCCGCCGATGGCGTGAAACTGATCGGCGTGGAGTTTGAGCTTCAGGCCGTGGGCCTGGGCCGCCTCAAAGATTTTCCGGGTTTCCTCCACCGAGAACGACTCGGCCTCGCAGAACACGTCCACGGCGGTGGCGAGCCCTTCGGCGGCGGCTTCGGGAATCAGCGTTTCGCACACGCCGCGCACGTAGGCCTCCCGGCCCTCGGTGGGCGGCACGTGAATCAGCAGCGTGGGGATGACCGCGAACTCGCGGCCCAGCTCCCGGACGGCCCGCAGCATCCGCAGTTCTGCCGCGAAGTCCAGGCCATAGCCGCTCTTGACCTCCACCGTCGTCGCGCCCGAGCGGTGCAGGGCCTCCAGGCGGGGGCGGGCCAGGGCCACCAGTTCTTCCACCGTGGCCGCCGCCGTCGCCGCGATGCTGGAGCGGATGCCGCCGCCCGTCGCCAGGATGGTCTCGTAGGGCACGCCGGCCACCCGCGCCTCGAAATCGCCCAGGCGATCCCCGGCCCAGACCGCGTGGGTGTGTGGATCAATCAGACCGGGGACAACGGCAACGCCGCCCAGACCATGTTTTGCGGAGGCAGTGGGAGCCTCGTTTTCAGACCCAACCCAGGCGATCAGGCCGTCGCGCACGAGCAGGGCGGCGTTCTGGATGACCATCAACTCGCGCATGGCCGCGCCGCGCTGGGGGCCGGGCGGCGGGGTGACGAGCTGAGCGATGCCGGTAAACAGGGTCTCAGTCATGGAAGACCTCGCACAGCGTTTCCATGATCAGCCGGGCGGCGACGAGTTCGCTGCGTCCGGTGGGATCGAGGTTGGGGGCCAGCTCCACCACGTCCAGCGCCAGGAGTTGATGACGGTGGGCCAACGCCGCGATCACGCGCAGCGCCAGGGCATACGTGAAGCCGTCCGGCTCCGGGCTGCTGGTGCCGGGCAGCACGGCGGGGTCAAAGGCGTCCACGTCCACGCTCAGGTACACCGGGCGGCCAGGGGGCAGCGCCTCCACGATCCCGGCGCAGCGGGCCTCCACCTCCTCCATCGGCACCAGCGTGTGCCCGCGCGCCCGCGCCGCCGCCACCGCCTCCGGGTCATGGCGCAACCCGCGCAGACCGATGGTGGTGATGTGAACGAGGTTGGGCAGCTCCTCGGCGGCGCGACGAAACGGGCTGGAGTTGCTGAAGCGGGTGTCGTTGCGCGTGTCGGTGAAGTCCAGGTGCGCGTCCAGCTGGATGACGTGCAACTCCGGCACATCATCAAAAGCCCGCAGCAGCGGGTAGGACACGCTGTGATCGCCGCCCAGGAAGACCGGGAGGCGGCAGCGTGCCCTGACCTGCCGCGCCGCCGCTGTTATGCGCTCGCGGGCTAATTCAGGCTCCAGCGAGGGCAACACCACGTCCCCGGCATCCACGAAGGTCACGTTTTGCAAACGGGTCACGCCGTCCAGACCGGTGAACGGCGGCACGTAGCGCAAGGACGCCTCCCGCAAGGCACGCGGCGCGAAGCGTGCGCCGGGGCGAAAACCCAGGGCGATGTCGAAGGGGATGCCAAGGATGGCCACGTCTGCGCGCCAGTCGCCGTCCGGCTGAACGATGGGGGCGCGGGCAAAAGTAGCAATCCCCCCGTAGGGCAAATGGGCGGGCTGGCTCACTGCCTGTCCTCAATCCCCAGGCTGGGCAAGTCCAGCCCCCGTTCGCGCGCCACGTCCTGCGCCCGCTCGTAGCCGGCGTCGGCGTGGCGCAGCACACCCATCGCGGGATCGTTGGTCAGGCAGCGGCTCAGGCGTTCGGCGGCTTCCGGGGTGCCGTCGGCCAGGGCCACCAGACCGGAGTGCTGGCTAAAGCCCATGCCCACGCCGCCGCCGTGGTGAAAGCTCATCCACGCCGCGCCGGACGCGATGCCCACACCGAAGTTCAGCAGCGGCCAGTCGCTCACGGCGTCGCTGCCGTCCAGCATGGCCTCCGTCTCGCGGTAGGGACTGGCGACGCTGCCCGCGTCCAGATGATCGCGCCCGATCACGATGGGGGCTTTCAGGCGGCCATCGGCCACCATCTCGTTGAACAGGCGCGCGGCCCGATCCCGCTCGCGGTAGCCCAGCCAGCAGATGCGGGCGGGCAGGCCCTGGAAGGCGATCTGATCGGCGGCGTAGGTCAGCCAGGATTGCAGGCGGGCGTCGTCGGGGAACAGTTCCAGCAGCGCCCGATCCGTGGCGTAGATGTCCTCGGGATCGCCGGACAGCGCCACCCAGCGGAACGGCCCACGCCCCTCGCAGAAGGAGTCGCGGATAAAGGCGGGCACGAAGCCGGGGTAATCGAAGGCATTCTCGACGCCCGCCTCCCTGGCCCGCTGGCGCAGGTTGTTGCCGTAGTCGAAGGCCACCGCGCCGCGCTTCTGGAGTTCCAGGATGGCGCGGACGTGCGCGGCCATCGCGTCGTAGGCGCGCTTCTGGTACACCTCCGGCTGGTCTTTGCGCAGGACGGCGGCATCCTCGTCGGGCGTGGTCACGGGCAGGTAGCCCCACATCGGATCGTGGGCGCTGGTCTGATCGGTGATGAGGTCAGGCGTCCAGTTCAGCTCCACCAGCTGCGGGATGATTTCGGCGGCGTTGCCCAGCAGGCCAATCGAGCGGGCCTCTCCGGCAGCCTTGTACTTCTCGGCCCGCCCGATGGCGTCTTCCAGATTCTCGGCCACCTCGTCCAGATAGCGGGTTTCCAGACGTTTCTGGATGCGCGTGGGGTCGACTTCCACGGTGATGCTCACGCCCCCGGCCAGCTTGACCGCCAGCGGCTGCGCGCCGCCCATGCCGCCCAGGCCCGCCGTCACCGTGACCGTGCCCTTGAGGCTGCCGCCGAAGTGCTTGTCCGCCGCGCCCGCGAACGTCTCGTAGGTGCCTTGCAGGATGCCCTGCGTGCCGATGTAGATCCAGCTTCCGGCGGTCATCTGGCCGTACATCATCAGGCCCGCCTGATCCAGCCGGTCAAACTCCTCCCAGGTGGCCCAGTTGGGCACCAGGTTGGAGTTGGCGAGAATTACACGCGGGGCGAATTCGTGCGTCCGCAGCACGGCCACCGGTTTGCCCGACTGGATCAGCAGGGTCTCGTCGTTGTCCAGTCGATCCAGCGTCTCCACGATCTTGTGGAACGCCGCCCAGTTGCGCGCCGCCTTGCCGCGCCCACCGTAGACCACCAGTTCCTGCGGGTGTTCGGCCACCTCTGGATCGAGGTTGTTCATCAGCATGCGCTTGGCCGCCTCCTGAATCCAGCCTTTCGCGGTGCGCTGCGGGCCACGGGGAGCGCGGATGACGGGGGCGCTGGAGTTGTCGAAAACAGGCGGGGTTGTGGTCATGAGGGTATAGTTGGCCTCTTTGAGTGCGGAAGCGCGGTGATTTTCCGGATATGGCGGAAAGCTGGGTAGAATCACTGATATGAGAAAGGGGGGCGGGGCCAGCAGTTACAGCGGGATGGAGAGGCGCCGAAACGTTGAAGCGGCCCAGGAGTTCTGGCTCCCAGATGGCCGAGAGCTAGCCCCCTGGTCTCTGCCCGCAACCGCAAGATGACGCGCACCCACGCCACCGTCGAGGCCGCCGTCCGCGTGCTGGAACTGTTCGACGCAGACCGCACCGAGTGGACACTGAGTGACCTTGCACGGCACCTGAATCAGCCCACGTCCACCGTGCATGAGCAGTTGCAGACGCTGGCCGGCGTGGGCCTGCTGGTGCGGCTGGGGCGCGGGCGTTACGGGCTGGGCTGGCGCCTGCTGAAGCTGAGCAGCGCGCTGTACGGCAGCCTGCCGTGGTACGCCCCCGCCCACGACGCGATGGAACGGCTGGCGCGCGGCACGCACCTGCTGGCCTTTCTATGCGTGCTGCACGGCGACTCTGTGCTGTGCGTGGCCCGCAGCGTGCAGGGGCGCGACGGGCCGCCCGTCGCCGGGGAACTGGATTTCGAGCTGCCGGCCCACGCCACCGCCAGCGGAAAGTTGCTGCTGGCGCTGGCGGGGCAGGCTCTCCCCCAGCCCACGGCCGCGTTCACGCCGCAAACGCTGACGGGCGCTGCCGCCTGGAACGCCGAGAGCCGCAGCATTCGCGCGCAGGGCCACGCGCTGAGCCGCGACGAGTGGGCGCCGGGCACCAGTGGACTGGCCGTGCCCGTGCGCGGCGAGGGGGGCGCGGTGCTGGCGGCCCTGGGCCTGAGCCTGCCCACAGCCAGACTGCACGCCGCCGAGGCCCTGCTAAGGACGCTCAAAAATGCAGCGGCGGAGGTGGGCTGGACGCTGGGGCACCGGGGCTAGGCCGAAAGTTTCCCGGCCTCGGCGCCCTCGCGGAGCGTCTAGCCGTCCATCAGCTTGGGCAACAGCCGCACCCAGTTGGTATCCGGCCAGTAGTCCAGGAAGGCTAGCGCCTGATCGCTGAGGGGGGCGTCCAGTTCTATCGCCAGCAATGCCTGCCCGCCGCGCGTCTGGCGCGTGCAGGTCAGCGCGGCGATGTTCACGCCGTCGGCGGCGATGGTGCTGGCGATGCGGGCAATCATGCCCACCGCGTCGGTGTAACGCAGCAGGACGGTGGGGCTGGACGCGCTGAAGTTGACCCCCAGGCCCTGCACCTGCGTCACCAGAATCACGCCGCCGCCGGTGCTGCTGCCCTGCACGGTGACCTTCTGCGTTTCGCCGGACAGCTCGATGTGCGCGGTGTTGGGGTGCACGTCGCCCAGATCCACGTCCCTGAATTCGAACTCCAGCCCGGCGGCTTTGGCCTCCTCGAAGGCCTGGGGCAGGCGGGCGTCGTCGGGCGCGAAGCCCAGCAGACCCGCGATCAGCGCCAGATGGGTGCCGTGGCCGCGTCCAGTCTTGGCGAACGAGGCGTGCAGACCGATCTTCGCCCGCCGGGGGGCCTCGCCCAGCAGGTGGTGGGCCACCAGACCCAGCCGACAGGCCCCCGCCGTGTGGCTGCTGCTGGGGCCGATCATCACCGGGCCGATCATGTCGAGAAGGGACATGGGCCGAGTATAGGCGCCCAGTCCCTCTTGCGGCCGGGAACGCGGCGGCCCCCGTTGCCACAGGGGCAGCGGGGGCGCTGGGCCTCAAGCTCAGGCGGCGCGCTCAGCTGGAGCGGGTATCCTCTCGGCCCTCGCCGCTGATCTCGGCGACATTCTCGCGCAATTCTTCGAGCTTCTTCTGGCGGTTCACGTCGGGGGCCAGGCCGTCGGCGTTCACGTTGCCGGTAGCGCCCTGCATGCCTTCCTCGATCACCTCCTGCTGATCGATGTCGCCGCTGTTTGCCTCACGTCGGGTGTCGTCACTGCTGGTGTCGTCAGGTGGGGTCATGGCCCCAGGGTGGCGTGCGGGCGCGGCAGAAGGATGGGAAAAGCGGGCAGAATCCTTCATGCGGGCGGCCTGCTGCAAAGCGCGCAGGCTGACGCCCGGACGCCTCAGCGCGGCGCGGGCCAGCGGCAGGCGCACCGCATTGGGCGCGTGGGCAAAGACCCGGAGCATGCTGCGGGCCAATGGCCCTACCCCGGTCTGCGGCGCCAGGAAGGCGTGCCACTCGGCAGCGGGCAAGCGGAAGAAGGCGGCAAAGAAGGCGCCCAGGAGGTCTCCGGGCAGTTCCAGCAGGGCGGCCAGATCCAGCAGATGCACCTCGCGGGCGGCGCGGCGTTCGGGGGGCCACAGCGCGGCCCAGCCCGCAGCGGCGGCGTCCTGCCCGGCCTGTAGCGCCTCTGCCACCGCCTGGGCCACCCGTGGGGCGTCGTTCAGCGCCCCGGCCACCTGAAAGCCGCTGATCGGATGCACCAGCCCCGCCGCCGCGCCAAATGCCAGCACGCCTCCCGGCGCGGGCGCGGGCGCGTTCATCGGAAAGGCTACCCACTCGTCGGATTCGGTGTCGTGGGGGGGCGTGCCCAGGGCCTCCAGGCGGGCGTACAGACGGGCGGCCATGAATTCGCGGCTGGGAGCCGGGCGGGCGATCAGGCTGGTTTCCTGCACGAAGTAACGATCCCCGTCCAGATGCATGGCGTACAGGAACGTCGGCTCGGCGCGCACCTCGGTGCGGCTCAGGTGAGGGGCGCGGTAATCCATCCAGACCATCGCTCCCGGCGGGCTGGGCGGACGCCGGAAGTGCGCCACGATGCCGTAGGCAGTCTGCAATGCCGCGCCGCCCTCGAATGCTGTGGGCTGCAGCAGGCCGCCGTGCCCGGACGCGTCCACCACCAGCCGCGCCGTCCAGACCTCGCCCGCCTCGCCGTGAACGTGCCACAATTCACCCCGCCGCTCCGCGCGCGTCACCCGGCCCTGCGTCCAGCACAGCCGCTCGCCTGCCCGCCTCAGCAGCGTGCCCAGCAGGCGGGCATTGTCCAGCAGGGCGTAGGGGCGCAGCAGCGGGGTGGGCTGCGGGCCGCTGTAGACCCGCACGTCCGTCCAGACCTGCGCCGTGCAGGCCTGCGCCCAGGCGGGCAATTCGCCCAGCCATGCGCCGTAGGTGGGGGCAAACGGCTGCGGCGGATGCGGGGCCACCACCCGCACGCTCAGGTGCCGGGCGGCCAGTTCGGCGGCCAGCGCCAGGCCGGAGGGGCCGCCGCCCACCACCAGCACGTCGGTTGTGTGATCGGACAGGACTTCAGCGGGCATTCGCGGCAGGCTAGCGCGGGTGCCGGGCGCGGGTCTGTGGGGCTTCGGACGCCCCACGACTCTCAACGCAACTTAAAGCCCACCCACGGGCGAACTGTGCGTTCGGCGGCATCGGGGCCGGCGAGGCGGGATTAGCCTCTCCCCCATGTCTTCCCGTAAATTTCCCCGCGCCGCCGGTCTGGCGCTGGCCGCCGCCACGCTGGGCCTGACCCTGGCCGCCTGTTCACCCCAGAACGCCCTGAACACCGTGACCTCCACGCGCGGCCTGAACGTCACCCAGAACGTGCGTTACGGCCCCGCGCCGCGCAACGTGATGGACGTGTACGCGCCGCAGAATGTCCAGAATGCCCCGGTGGTGCTGTTCATTCACGGCGGCTCGTGGCAGGGCGGCGACAAGGAGGGGCACAAATTCGTGGGCGAGTCGCTGGCCCGCGCCGGCTACGTGACCGGCGTGATGAACTACCGCCTGGCCCCCGAACACCGCTACCCCGACTACGTGCAGGACGCCGCTTCCGCCCTGAAAGTGCTGCGAGACCGGGCGCAGAGCTACGGCGGCAGCCCCGACAACCTGTTCGTGATGGGGCACTCGGCCGGCGGCTTCAACGCGGTGGAAATGGTGGACAACGCCCGCTGGCTGCGCGAAGCGGACGTACCAGTCAGCGCGGTGCGCGGCGTGATCGGGGTGGCCGGCCCGTACAGCTATGATTTCCGGCAGTTTCCCAGCCGGGTGGCGTTCCCCGAGGGTGGCAATCCGGACGACATCATGCCAGACCGCCACGTGCGTCCCGACGCGCCGCCCAACCTACTGCTGGTGGCCGCCAACGACACCACCGTCGATCCGTACAACGCCGTCAATATGGAGGCGGCCCTCAAGGAAGCCGGGGTGCCGGTCACGAGGACGGTGCTGCCGGGCCTGAACCACATCACGGTGATCGCGGCGATGGCCCGGCCCCTGACCTTTCTGGGAGATACGCGGCAGCAGGTCATCGACTTTATCGAGGCGCACCGGCTGAAGTAGGCGCAGCCGTCTCAAGCTTTGCCCCCTCACACCTCGCGGCTCTAGGATGCGCCCATGTTCCGCCGTGCCTTCTGCCTCCCCGCCTTGCTGTGCGTGCTGGCCCTGCCGCTGAGCCTGGGCCTGAGCGGGTGCCGTTACAACTTCGTGCCGCTGTTGCCCCCGGTGGTGGCGCCAAACCTGCCGGTGCGCGTCACCGAGGCCACGCTGAAACGCGACGGCGACACCCTGATCGTGACGGCCCGCGTGGATGGCCGTTTCGAGCCGGGCTACCTGAGCGTGAACTGGTTTGACAGCGGGCGCGCCCTGGGCAGCGACAGCGTGTACCTGGACGCCGAGCAGCGCGCGGCCACCTTCCGGCTGACCGCCCCGGACGAGGGCGCGTACCGCGCGGTGCTGTCGTTCGGCGGTGCGGTGCTGCGGCAGGTGGAGCTGTACGAGGTTCAGCCCTGAACGCCCGCGTGTTCCGGGGTGTGGTGGAGTGGACGGCCGGCACCCGCGAACGCTTTGTCTGGCGAGACGGTCAACTGGGGCCGCTTCGCACCGAAGCCCACGCCGCCCCGGTCAACTACGGCTGCCTGCCGGGCACCCTGAATCCCGCCGACAACGCGGAGATCGACGCGGTGTGGCTGGGGCCGGCGTTGCCTGTGGGCACGATGCTGGAGGCGGCCCCGCTGGGCCTGCTGTGGCTGCTGGACGGCGATCACAAGGTCATCTTCGCGGCGGAGGCGGGTACAGCGGATGCTGGGTCGTCGGCGAAACTGCTGGCGTGGTTTCCTCCCGAACGGGGCGCCCGGCTGTTAGGCGCCGACGAGGCGGAGGTGTGGCTGCACTCGCTCGGCGCCGGAACGGTGGACGGTTAGGGCCGAGTGCCCCTGTCAGCTGGTCCCGAAACAGCTTTCAGGAGCCGACGGCCCTACTCCTGGGCCACGCCGTCTTCCACTGGCCTCGGCTCCGTCGTCCCGCGTTTCGCCGCGTCTTCCACCTTCCACTGTACCTGCCGCAGCAGGCCCCGGAACAGGCGGCTCTCGGCGCTGCTCATCAGCGCGCGGTCTAGCAGCGCCCGCCACAGGCGCAGGGTGTGGCGGGCGCGCACCGCGTCGGTGTAGCCGATCAGGTGCATGGTGTCGTGCAGGTGGCCGTACATCGCCTCCATCTCCTCGCGGGTGGCGGTCTTGCGCACGCGGTCCTGCGGCTCGTCCTGGCCCTGCAGGAACTCATAGCACACCAGCAACACCGCCTGCGCCAGATTCAGGCTGGCGTAGTCGCCGGTGGGAATGCGGACGGTCATCTGGCACTGCTCCAGATCGGCGTTGTTCAGGCCCGATTCTTCCGGCCCGAACACCAGCGCCGGGGCGGTGGCCGCGCGCACGAAAGGGCGAATCTGCGCCGGGTGCTGCGGCATGGGCAGGTCCGAGCGGATGCGGGCGCTGGTGCCCACGCTCAGGTCACGGTCCGCGAGCGCCTCGCGCAGGGTGGGGTAAACGGTGGCGCCGCGCAGCAGGTCCGCCGCGTGGACGGCCATCGCCACCGCCCCCGAATCCAGATGATCGCAGCGCGGGGCCACCAGCCGCAGGTCTTTGGCCCCCATGTTCAGCATGGCGCGCGCCGCCGAGCCGATGTTGCCGGGAGTTTTGGGGGAAACGAGAACGACTGCCAGGGTCACGGGCGGAATGCTAGCAGGGCGGCGGCGCCGGATGTGGAAACGCGGGTGACCCTCTGCCTCTAACCGGCAGTCAGGATCGGTGTTTCCTCGGTCACGCCCAGGCCCAGCTTCAGGTCATGGGCCAGTTCCTCGGGGGTGTCGCCCCAGGACTCCACGTTCACCCGCGTGATGCCCGCCGCGCGCAGCCGGGTGTTGACCTCGTTGAGCAGGGCGGCCCGCAGGGTGGTGTGCCGCCACTCGGGGGCAACGCCGGGGGCGTCGAGCCGGGCCTCGCCGTCCTCGACGGCCGCGCGGCACACGCCCACGCCGCGCCCATGTTCATCCAGCGCAATCACGCTCAGGTGGGAGTCGAAGCCGCCCGCACCGTCTGCCGCCGCCTCGGGCAGCACGGCGTGGTGGCCGACGCGGTCCTCGTAGGTCCGCAGGGCCTGCAGCCGCGTCTCGGGGTCCGGCACCTCCGCCAGCGGCAGCAACCGGACGCCAGCCGGCGGGTCCATATGGCGGTACGGCACGCGCCCGCTCAGGCGGCGGTACGCGCCCACCTCGCGCAGTCCGGCGGCCAGCAGGGGTTCGGGGGGAAACAGGTAGCCTTCCGCGAACAGGTAGACGCGGCCCACCTCCGCCTGCGCCGCACGGACCAGGGCCAGCGCCACCTCGTCGCGCCGAGGGCCGGGAAACACGCCGCCCACCAGTTCCGCCCCGTGCTGCGGGCTGGGGCGGGTGCCGACAGCGCCCAGCACCTCCTCCCCGTCACCGAGCGCCACAAATCCCGCCGTGCAGGCCTCGGCCATCCACGCCAGATCCTCCGGAGCCGCGCCGTACAGGGCCGCCAGGGTCGGCAGCAGGTCGGCGGGCGGGACGGCCCGGACCTCCAGGTTCAGCGGCACCGGCTCAGCGCCCCAGCCGCCGGTACAGGGCCAGGTACTGCTGCGCCGGCCCCTGCCAGCTGAAGTCCAGCGCCATGGCGCGCTCGATTCTGGCCCGCCACTCGTCCTGGCGGTCATACTCGCTCCGTGCCTCGGCACAGGCGGCGCTCAGGGCCTGCGGGCTGGCCTCGGCGAACCCGAAGCCGATGTCGGCAGGCACCGTGTCCACCAGCCCCCCGGTCAGGCGCACCACCGGCAGCGTGCCGTAGCGCATGGAGATCATCTGCGACAGCCCGCACGGCTCGAAACGGCTGGGCATGGCAAACGCGTCGGCCCCGGCGTAGATGCGGTGGGCCAGCGGCTCGTTCAGCCCGCCCACGAAGGCCACGCGCGGGTGCTGCGACCAGCCGGACAGCGCGGCGGTCAGCAGCGGATCGCCGCCGCCCAGCACCACCACGTTCCAGTGGGGTGTCAGATCGGGCAGGGCCTCGATCAGCAGGTCGATGCCCTTCTGGTCGGCCAGACGACTGACCACGCCCAGGATCGGCGCGTCGTCCAGCCCGAATTCCCCCCGCAGCAGGGCAGTGGCCGCCGCCTTGCCCGCCGCGTCCCCGTAGGGCGGCACGTCCGGATCGGTGCGCGGGTCCCACCGCTCCTGGTCCAGGCCGTTGATGATCCCGGTCAGGCGGCCCTCGACCGTCAGTCGCACCAGCAGGCCCTGCAGGCCCTCGCCGTACTCGGGGGTGGTGATTTCCTGGGCGTAGTTGGGGCTGACCGTGGTCACGGCGTCCGCGAATACCAGCCCCGCTTTCATCAGGTTGAGATCGCCGTGGTACTCCAGCGCGTCCGGCCCCAGGGTCCACGCCGGTAGGGCGGTCCAGCGCGCGGCCTCCTCGATGTTCCAGCGGCCCTGGTACTGCAGGTTGTGGATGGTGAACACGGTCCGCAGTCCGGCCAGATGCGCGTAGGCCAGCACCAGCCCCGATTGCCAGTCGTGTCCGTGCAGCACGTCCGGCTTGACCCCGATCTGATGCAGCACCGACAGGACCGTACGCCCGAACAGACAGAAGCGGTACACGTCGTCGTCGAAATACAGCCCCGGACGGTCAAATTCCGGCAGCCCGATAAACAGGTACTGGACGCCGTTCTGAACGATCTCGCCCACCCGCACGTCGTGGATCGGGGCGGGGCCGACGCTCAGCTCCGGCGAGGTGCCGCGCCAGATCTCGGTGGGCTGTCCGGCCAGCGAGCCGTACCACGGCGAAACCACGGTGGTCTGCGCCCCCTGATCCGCCAACACCTCCGGCAGAATGCCCAGCACGTCCCCCAGCCCGCCCGAACGGGAAAATGGAAACACTTCCGACGCCACATGAACGACTCGCATGGGTGTCACTGTACCCGCCCGCGCCGCCGATGCGCCGGAGCGGTGGCAGACGACGGCGTGGCAGCGGGGACGGTCAGACGCCGTAAGGCGGCCTCAGGGGCGCCCAGGGGGAGTCCTGTAGCCTCTTATGCCCCGTCCAGCGCCCGCCGCATCCTTTCCAGCGCCTCCGTGAGAATCTCGCGGCTGGTGGCGAAGTTCAGGCGCACGAACCCCTGGGTCTGCGGTTTGAAGCTTTCGGGGGCAAAGGTGGGACCGTCGTGCAGGGCGACCCTGGCGTCCTCCAGCAGGAACTTCTGGATGTCCCCGGCGTGTGGGCACCCGCGCAGGTCCAGCCACGCCAGATACGTGCTCTCCACCGGATGAAATTTGACGGCGGGCAGGTGCTCGCGCAGATAGTCGGTCAGAAAATCGCGGTTGCCCCGCAGGTAGGCCACCGTATCGGCCAGCCAGGGGCCGCCGTCTTTCAGGGCCGCCTGCCACATGGTCACGCTCAGGGCGCCCTCGTGGCCCATCAGGCCCCCGGCGGCGGCGCGCACGCGCCCCACCAGCCCGGCGTCGTGGCCGATCATCGCGCCGATGCCCAGGCCCGCCGTGTTGAATGCCTTGCACGGCCCGGTCACGGTGATGGTGCGGTCACGGACGCGCTCAGCGGCAGCGAAGGACTCGAAGGGTCCCTCGGTGAAACGCAGATCGGCGTGCAGTTCGTCGCTCAGCACGGAGAGATCGTGCCTGACCACCAGATCGCGCAGCCGCTCCAGCTCGTCGTGGGTCCACACGCGCCCGGTGGGGTTGTGGGGGTGGCACAGCAGCATCAGTTTGCTGTCCTGCGCGGCGGCCTCCAGGCCCTCCCAGTCGATGCGGTAGCCATCCGGGCCGTCCAGCAGGGCCACCGCCGAAACTTCACGTCCCAGCGTGGTGATGCTCAGGTGGAAGGGGTGGTAGACCGGGGTCATGGTCAGCACCTTTTCACCGGGCTGCGTCAGGGCCGCCACGGTCGCGTAAATCCCCGGCACCACGCCCGGCAGCATGGCGATGCCGCCTTCGGGCAGATTCTTGAGACCGTGCGTGTCCAGCTTGGCACGCAACAGACGGTCCAGCGTCCTGTCCCCCATCAGTTGGTGGTAGCCCAGGCCATGATCCAGACGTTCACGCAGCGCCGACAGGATCGCGGGGGCCACCGGGAAGTCCATGTCGGCGATCCACATGGGAATCACGTCCTCGCCGTACAGCGTCCATTTCAGCGAATCCGGATGGCGCAGTTCGGCGGGGCTGAGCGTGGGGTACGCGGGTAGATTTTCCGTCTGGGTCATGCGGCAAGGATACGCCGGACCACGGCGGCGGGGGACGCTCCAGCGGTGGCCGCATGAAAAAGGGCCGCGCAGACGGCGGCCCCGATGCACTCCTGGGTGCGGCCTACGGCTGATCCCCGCTGCGTCCCCGCTCCCCTTTCTGCAGCGTCGTGCTGATCTCGCCGCTGCGCCCGCCAGAGGCGCCGCCGTGCTCGCTGCTGCCGGTCATCAGCAGGCCCAGGCCAGTCTCGGTGGCTTCGGACGCCGGCACCTCGCCCACCACCCGGCCCTCGTACATCACCAGAATGCGGTCCGCCAGGTTCATCACCTCGCCCAGGTCGGCGCTGATCAGCAGCACGGCCAGCCCCTGATCGCGGGCCTCGACGATGCGGGCATGAATGAACTCGATGGCCCCGATGTCCACCCCGCGCGTGGGCTGGCTGGCGACGAGGATCTTGGGACCTTTACGCATCTCGCGGGCCACGATCAGCTTCTGGGCGTTGCCGCCGCTGTACTGCCCGGCGCGCAGGCTGGTGCTGCGCGGGCGCACGTCGTATTTCTCGCTCAGTTCCTGGGCCGTTTTCTGGATCACATCCAGATTCAGGAAGCCGAAGCGTCCGGCGAAGGGGGCACGGTCCTGCTCGCCCAGAATGTAGTTCTCGGCGGTGGTCATGTCCAGCACCAGCCCGCGCTCGTTGCGGTCCTCCGGCACGTGCGACAGGCCCGAGGCCTCCACCTCCTTGACCCCCCTGGCGGTCTTGCCCAGGTACGTGATGGTGCCGCTGTACGGGGACAGGCCCGTAATGGCCTCCACCAGTTCGCTCTGGCCGTTGCCCTCCACGCCCGCGATGCCCACGATCTCCCCGGAGCGCACCTGAAAACTCACGCCGTCCACGGCGTTGCGGTGTTCGCCCTTGACCACCACGTTCTGAATATCCAGCGCCACCTCGCCGGGTTTGGCCGCGTCCTTCTCCACCTTCAGCGTGACCTCGCGGCCCACCATCATCTGCGCCAGCGTCTCGGTGGTGGCCCCCTCGGCGGGAATGGTGCCGATCATGCGCCCGTCGCGGATCACGCTGATGCGGTCGCTGATCTGCAGGACCTCGTGCAGCTTGTGCGAGATGAAGACCACCGCGTTGCCGCTTTTCGCGTACTGGCCCACCAGAAACTCGAACAGTTCGTCGGTCTCGCTGGGGGTCAGCACGGCGGTCGGCTCGTCCAGGATCAGGATGCGCGCGCCCCGGTACAGCGTCTTGAGGATTTCCACCTTCTGCTGCAACCCCACCGGCAGCTCGCCCACGATGGCGTCGGGGTCCAGCGCAAAATTGAACTGCTTGATCAGCTCGGCCACCTTGCGCCGCGACGTGGCGTAGTCGATGGCCCCGCCCTTCGTCGGCTCCGCGCCCAGGATGACGTTCTCGGTCACCGTCAGCGTTTCCACCAGCATGAAGTGCTGAAAGACCATGCCGATGCCGCGTTTGATGGCGTCGGCGGGGTCGCTGAAGTCCACGGGTTCGCCGTCCACCACGATCTGCCCCGAGGTGGGCGGCTGGATGCCGTACACGATCTTCATCAGGGTGCTCTTGCCGGCGCCGTTCTCGCCGCACAGGGCGTGGACGCTGCCCCATTTGACCTGCATGGAAATGTCGTCGTTCGCCAGCACCAGCGGAAAGCGTTTGGTGATGCCCCGCAGCTCCAGCGCGTATTCGGACTGGTGCCGAACCTCTTTCAGCACGTCGGGGGCCGGCGCAGTGGCCGATGCAGGGGGTGGGGTGGCGGTCATGCTGAAAGTGTAAGGCAGGGCGCGGGGCCTGGGATGTGGGCCAGAGGCGTCGGCGGCAGGCGCGGCGGGCGGCCCGGAGCGGACTGGGATGCACCGCCGCACCGTTTCGGTTCCTCGCTTGGGCCAACCGTCACTCTTGCCTCAGAATGCCCGCATGCAACCTTTCTGGCTGGTCGTCACGAATCTGGGGCGTGACGAGGTCTTTATCGTCGTGCTGGCCCTGTACACCTGGCTGTGGAATCCGGGGGGCGGGCGCAACCTGGGTGTGGTCTTCGCGGGCAGCTATCTGGTCAACAGCGCCCTGAAATACGGGCTGAACGTGCCGCGCCCCTTCGCCGACGATCCGGGTCTGGTGTCGGACGCCGCGCGGGCCACGGCGGGCGGGCCGAGCCTGCCCAGCGGCCACGCGCAGATGTCGGCCACGCTGTGGGCCGGCATCGCCGCGCAGGTGCGGCGGCCCGCCATGTGGGTGGCGGCGGCGGTGCTGATCGCCCTGATCGCAGGCTCGCGGCTGGCGCTGGGCGTGCATTCGCCGGTGGACGTGCTCGTGGGGTTGCTGCTGGGCGGCATTGCGGCGTGGGTGGCCGGCCGCGCAGCATTCGCGGATGCCGGGACGTGGCGCTGGGCGGTGCCCGTGGTGGTCTTGCTGGTTGCCGCCGTCCTGCCCTCGGGCACGCCGCGCGAGTTCGGCACCGGGCTGGGGCTGTTCGCCGGGTTCTGGTACGCCCGCCCCAGCTTTGCGCCCCCGCGTGATCTGGCGGGGCGGCTGATCGTGGGCGTGGTGGGCCTGCTAGTCGTCTTCGCCGTGTTCTTCGGGCTGGGGGCGCTGCCGGGGGCGGTTAAGGACGTCGGGCTGGTGCGGGCGCTGCGCTACGCCGTGCTGGTGGTCGTGGCCGTCGAGGGGGTGCCCGCCGTGCTGCGCCGCTGGATGCCGCGGACGTCATTGCCCACCGTGACGCCGTCTCAGGCGGAAACGACGCCGCTGCGCTGAGGCCGCTGTCCGAACTCCAGGTCGGTGTCATTTGCAGTCCAGATGCGAAAATGATTACAATTCAGGCCAGCGAACAGCTCTTTCTCCCCAGGAGGCTCTATGCAACGCACCGTCCGGTTTTCGTTGTGGCTCGCCGTTCCTCTTGCCCTCTTTGTGCCGGCCATCTCGGCGCTGGCGCAGTCGGGAACGGCGGCCAAACCAGCGGTCCCCGCCAAGAATCCGCTGGCCCTGACGTTCAAGAAGCCCGACCCGGCGAAGGGCAAGGCGCTGAGTCAGAGCTGCCAGGGCTGTCACGGCCCCAACCTGGCCAGCACGAACAAGGCCATTCCAGGGCTGGCCGGACAGAATCCCAGCTACACCCGGCTGCAACTCGCGGCCTTCCGGGCCAAGCTGCGCCCCAGCCAGGTGATGTGGCAGCAGGCCGCCAACCTCTCGGACCAGGACATTGCGGACATTGCCGCCTACGCGGGCGGCCTGAAGCCGGGGTCGGCCTGGAAGGTGGGCGACGAAAAAGTGCGGGCCAAGGGTGAAGCGCTGTTCCATAAGGGCGACAGTGGCCGCAACATTATCGCCTGCGCCATCTGCCACGGAGACAACGGGCGCGGCAATGACTATCTGGGCGTGGCCAGCATCACCAACCTGTCGCCGGAATATGGCCTGGCGATTCTGAAAGAGTTCAAGGGCGCGCCCGGTTTCGGCGTTCCCCACCCCGACGCCATGCGCATCATGCTGCGCCCCATGACCGACGCGGACCTGAAGGCCGTCGCCGCGTACATCAGCAGCATGCAGAAATAGGCCCACACGACCTGCCCTACCGCACCCGCACGCTCCGGCTGGCGGGTTGCTTTTTGATCCAGGCCACGAAACGGCGCACGTCCTCATGCTCTAACAGCGCGTCCACGGCGCTGTAGTCCTGTGCCAGTTCGGCGTTGCTGAAGGTGCGGTGCAGGAATTTGTGGCATGGACCGCACAGCATCGCCGTGGGCAGGTCCGACACCTTGGCCCCACGCCGCCGCCCCTGAGAACGCGGGATCAGGTGATGCTCGGTCAGGTGCGGCGCGGCCCGCTCGCACAGGGCGCAGGCGGGCGTGTCTTGCGGGGGCGGCGGCCAGGAGGAGACGGGCAGGCGGCGGGCCATCGGAACCGGAGAATAGCCGACTGCTACGGCGGCAAGTGTGGTTCAGGGCCAGCAAAGGATGGGCCAATACACGGAAAGAGGCCGGGCGTGATGCCTGCCCGGCCTCGAATCCAAAACACGCTTACAGCTTCGTCAGTTTCGGGTACTTCATGATCGCCTCGTCCTCGCTGAGGAACTCGCCCTCCACGTCCGGGCTCCACACGACCTCGGCGCGGATCAGGTCCGAGGCGTTGACGCTGCTGATGGTGCTCAGGGCGGCCCGCGCCTCGGCGGCAGTGGTGACCCCGGCGGGGGGCAGGTTGCCCAGCGCGTGCGCGGCCACGGCGATGGTCACGGCCAGGTACATGTCGCCCGCCTCGCCCTTGTACTGGTAGTCGTCGCGCCGGGCGAAGCCGGTCTTGGGGTCCTTGTTCTGGTAGTTGCTGGTGGTCTGCTGGGTAAAGGCCGCGCGGGCCTCAGTGGCCCAGGCCCCCACCTGACTGTCGGCGGAGTTGGGCGCACCCTGGGCGCGTTCCACGTTGCCGTAGACCCAGCGCTCCGGGTGACGCAGCGCCACCAGCGCGGCCTCCTGCAACATGCGGGCCAGCCCCTCGTTGGTGTCGGGGTCCCCGTTTTGCGCCACCCGTTGCAGCGCCTTCTTGACCTCGTCGCCCTCGGCCAGCAGCAGTTGCACGCTGACCGCCTGGGCCGTGCCGCTCAGCGAGCCCAGCGCGCCCAGGCCGCGCCCGCTGCCCGCACTCAGGCTGCTGCGCATGTAGCCCACCACCATGAAAACCAGCACGCCGACGACGATAATCCCGATCAGGCCAGAGCCGCCGCCCCCGCCGCCGTAGCCGTACCCGCCGCCCCCATTGATGATGATCGGACCGGAGTAGCCGCCGCCGGAATAGCCGCCCCCGCCACTCGAGAACCCGCCGCCGCTGCCCCCAAAGCTCCCGCCCCCACCGCCGCCCCCGCCTGAACTGCTGCCGCCAAAGCCGCCGCCGGACTGGGCCAGCACGTCTCCAGACAGCCCCAGCGCGCCCAGGGCCAGCACCAGGGCGGCCAGCCACATCAGCAGGCCGCGCGGACGGAAACGTCGGACAAAGGCTCTAGAGGCGTTCATACCCGCAGTCTACGGTCCAGACGCGCGCAGGGTTCCCCGACCCGGCAGTTCATCACTACGGGCCGGCCCGGTTAGACTCGGCTGTGACCTCCGAACCCCGACAGACCATCACGCTGACTCCTGAGGCATGGCAGGCCTTTCAGGACCGCCTGTACGAGCGCGACGACCGCCTGGAACTTCGCATCCCCGACAGCGCCGTGAAGCGCGACGAGGCCGTGGACCCCTACGTGCTCAGCGGCCACGCCGAGGCGCTGCGCAGCAACGACGTGGACGGCGACGTGTGGGGCACGCTCGAAGACCTCGACGAAAGTGCGGCCGACGAGGAAGAGGCGTGGGCGAAGATCGTCGCCTTCTACCAGGGGCGTGGCTGTGTGCTGGTGCGCGTCACCGGTCTGGACGAGCCGGAAGACTGGCTGTTCACCGAGGCGCTGGCCCGCCGCCTGGGTCTGATGAACGGGGCCGCAGCCGGGTAAACCCGTTCTGAAGCGTGGCTCATCCCACACAGATGAGGGGCGCGTAAGCTGCTTCTCATGTCTAACCGCAAACCTCATTTTCCCATTAAACGTCTGCTGGCCCTGGGAGCGCTGATCGGTGCGGGCGCGTACTACTTCAGCCGCGAGCAGAACCGCAAGGCGCTGGACGCCAAGCTGGCCGAACTGGGCCTGAAAGACGCCGCCCAGGACGTGGGCAGCAGCGTGACCAAGGGTTGGGAAAAGACCAGGGACGCCGCCGCCCAGGCCGGCAACGTGATTGCCGACAAGGCGGGCGAGGTCAAGGACGCCGCCGCATCGGGCGGGGCAGGGGCGGCCCTGGACAAGGCCAAAGAAGTTGCCGGCGACGTGAAGGACGCGGTGGGACAGGCGGCCGGTCAGGCCAGAGACGCCGCAGGCGACGTGGGCAAGACCGCCCAGGCCAGCGGCCAGGACGTGGGCAAGGAAGTCAGGAAGGAAGGTCAGGACGCCGCGGCCCAGGCGCAGGACCGGGCCGAGCAGCTGAAAGCCAAGGCCACGGACGCTGTGGACGGGGCAAAGGACAAAGCGCAGGACGTGGCCGCTCAGGCGCAGGACAAAGCCGAACAACTGAAAGGCAAGGCGCAGGATGTGGCCGCCGATGCGAAGGACAAGGCCCAGGCGACCGCCGCCCAGGTCAAGGACAAGGCGTCCGACGCCGCAGATCAGGCCAAAACCACGGCGCAGAATGCTGGGGCCACCACACAGAACAAGGCGGCCGAGGCCCAGAGCGGTACCCGCGACTTTATTGCCGAAGCCCGCGCCCAGGCCGAGAAGCAGGCCGCCAAGGCCGCCGAGGACGCCACCCACCACCAGGGCAGTGACCTGAGCAGCAACGCCCGCAACGCGGCGCAGGGGGTCAAGACCAACATGCAGAACACGGCCCAGGACGCCAAAGACAACGCGCAAAAGACCACCAACGACGTGAAAGGCGCCGCCAACGACACCAAGCGCAATCTCTGAACCGGATCTTGCGAGAAGAGCCTCCCCATGCGGGAGGTTTTTTCTGTTCAGGGCAAATGAAGCTGGGTCAGTGCGTGGCCTACGAACTCCAGGTGCCGCTGGCGTATCTGCCGCTCCACCCCCTGTTCCAATCCCCAGCCACCCAGTCGCCCGCAGGGGCGTAGCGCGGCGCGCAGATCCCAGTACGGAAGAGTCGCCATGTCCGCGCCGCTCAGGACAGCGTATCGGTTCGTGAAAGCGTGCATGGCCTCCGGTCCCAGGAAAAACAGCAGTTCCAGGCGGGCGTTGCCAACATCGGCCAGCGGATCGCCCAGCGCCGCGTCCTCCCAGTCGATCACCGCATTCAAGCTGCCCCCGGACCACAGGAGATTTCCAGGCCAGACATCGCCGTGCAGGACCACAGGCAGGGGACCTAGAGGTGGTTCGAAACGTTCCAGGGCGTCGCGGATGCGGCTCTCGGACAGCGACTCGTCAGGCTTTTGGGAAGGTGGGCCGGGCCACGCGAGCGGACGTAACGACGGGAAATGGGCGGAAGGCAGGGCGTGCAGACGAACAAGGAAAGCGGCCATCTGGCGCACATACTCGTCCTGGTGGGCGGGCGAAAATTCGGGCTGGCCGTCCCTGAACCCGGTGACCAGCACCCCCGCCTCGAAATGATGCGGCTGAGGCACAGGCAGACCTGCCGCGTGAAGTGCCTCCAGCAACTTGAACTCCTGGCGGGCGCGATCAGCATGGGCCGCCAGGTCGCGCAGCCCGTACTCACGCACCACCAGCCGCTCTAAGGGTCCATCAGCCCTGCGAATCTCCAGCCCCGTTACCCGCGCCGAAACGCCGCCAGATAGAGGCCAGGAGCGGAGAAGCTGCGCCCCTGGCCGGAACTTCTGGATCAAGAACGCAAGATCAACGGGCGTGGTCTTCTCCTCCTCGAATGCTCAGTCCCAGTCGGGGGCCACGCTGGCCGGGTTGGCGAGGCGTTCGCCCTGACCGTCCAGTTCAGCGATGCGCTCCATATCCTCGTCGGTCAATTTGAGGTCCAACGCCTTCATGTTGCTGGCCAGATGTTCGCGCTTGGTGGAGGATGGAATCACCGAGTACCCCTGCCCCATCGCCCAGGCCAATGCCACCTGCGCGGGCGTGGCACCGTGCGCCCCGGCAATGTCCTTCAGCACCTCGTCCTCCATGACCTTGCCCACTGCGAGCGTCATATAGGAAGTGAGGTGAATGCCTTCCTGGCGCGCGAAGTCGGCCAGCTTGCGGTTCTGCAGGTAGGGGTGAATCTCCACCTGATTGGTGGCGATGGGCACGTCGCCCAGCAATTCACGGGCCTGTTTCAGCAGGGCGATGGTGAAGTTGGACACCCCGATCTGACGGGTCAGCCCCTGCGAGTGGGCGTCGGCCAGCGCCCCCAGGTATTCCTCGGCGCTCACCGGGCCGTTCGGGGCGGGCCAGTGGATCAGCGTCAGGTCGACGGCGTCGGTCTGCAGCTTGTCCAGGCTCTCGCGCAGGCTGGGCACCAGTTTGCCCTCGCCGTAGTTATCGGGCTTGATCTTGGTGGTGATGAACAGGTCCCCACGCTTCACGCCGCTCTGCGCGATGGTCTCCCCAATCTCGGCCTCGTTGCCGTAGCCCTGCGCGGTATCGATGGCGCGGTAGCCCAGGTCCAGCGCGTCACGCACGGAATCCCGGACCACCTGGTCTTTCAGGCGGAAGGTTCCCAGACCAAAGGGCGGCACGGTCCTGTTCTCTGTTGCAGTCATCCCGGCATGATGCCGCGCTGGGCCGGAGACGGGCAAGAACCGTTTTTCTTTATGTGGCGTCCATGCCCCGCCGCTTAAAGCTGCTCCGGCCCCCACACGTCCAAGCGGGTGCCGGCCCCGACACCGGCCGCAGCGGCCCAGACCTGCGCGGGCTGGGCGCGGCGGGTCTCAGGCTGAACGGTCTGCACCCGCACCGCACCTCCAGCGCAGGCGACAAGCAGCCCAGCCGCGTCCACCGCCAGAACCTCGCCGGGCGGCCCCTCGCCTTCCTCCACAGCCAGGCCGCCCAGTTTGAGGCGTGCGCCCCCCAGGAAAGCAGTGGTCTGCGGCCAGGCGGCCACGCCCCGGTGGCGGTTGACCACCGCCTGCGCCGAATCGGTCCAGCGCACGAAGCCGTCCTCCTTGACCAGCATCGGCGCGTGTGTGGCCGCCGCGTCGTCCTGGGGTGTGGGAGGCAGGTCTCCCCGCCCCAGCCGCTCCAGCGCCGTCACGATCAACCGCGCCGCCTGCCCCGCCAGCGCGTCCGAGAGGTCCAGGCTGGTCCACTGCGGCGCAATCGGCAACGGCTCCTGCAACAGCACCGGCCCGGTGTCCATGCCGGGATCGGTCTGCATGATGGTGGTTCCAGTCACACGCTCGCCGTTGATCAGCGCCCACTGGATCGGCGCCGCACCCCGGTACTTGGGCAGCAGGCTGGTGTGGGTGTTCAGGAAACCGTACCTGGGAATCTCCAGAACCGAGGCCGGCAGAATCTTGCCGTAGGCGCAGGTCACGGCCACATCTGCGCCCGAATCTCGCAGCACAGCCTCAAAGTCGGCATTGCGGCGGAGCTTGACGGGCTGGGCCAGCGGCAGGCCCAGCTCGGCGGCCCGCGCCGCGACGGGCGGCGGCGTGAGCTTCAGCCCGCGCCCCACCGGCTTGTCCGGCTGGGCCACCACCAGCACGATTTCAAACTGCGCGCGAATGGCCTCCAGCACCGGCAGCGCGAAGGCCGGGGAACCGAAGAAGGCCACCTTCAGACGGGGCGCGTCGTGGGAAGAGGCGTCACTCACCGCCACGCTCACGGCGCAGGCGGTCGGCGCGGGCCAGATCGCCCATCAGCGTCTTGGATTTCTGCTGCAAGGCCAGCAACTCCTTGCGGTAGTCCTCGGTCACCTCGGGCGGCAGACGGTCCAGAAACAGCACGCCGTCCAGATGGTCGAGTTCGTGCTGGAACACGCGGGCCAGGTAGTCCTCGGCCTCCAGCACCCGCTGCTGACCGTCCAGGTCAGTGTATTTGACGGACACGGCGCGGGCGCGCGGCACCCCTTCCTCGTAGATGCCGGGAATGCTCAGGCAGCCCTCCTGGTAGGACCGGTCCTTTTTCTTGTTCAGCACGCTGACCACCGGATTGATCATCACGAAGTCGCGCAGCACCCGCGAGCGCAGCGGCGACTCCTGACCCTCGTTTTCCTCCTCGTCGTCCTCGTACTCCACGGCCACGAACATCCGCACCGGCAGGCCCACCTGGGGGGCGGCCAGACCCACCCCGCGCGCCTCGAACATGGTTTCCAGCATGGCGTCGGCCACCTGGCGCACGCTCTGCGGCCCCACGCCCGGCACGTTCAGCGTGTCGGTCAGGTTCAGCGGCTTGGCCTTGCGGCGCAGGATCGGATCGCCGTACAGCCGCAGCGGGTACACGCGCGGCGGCTCGGCAGGGGTCCAGGTGGGAGTCGTTTGCCCGGTCATGCTGCTGTTTTACCAGACGGGCGAGCACGGGACAGAGGCACAGGTCAAATTGCGCGCTCCCCATTCACGGGCCGTCCCGTTTGCTCAGGACCATCAGGGTGGCTGCCCCCAGGGCTCCGGTCAACCCCAGCACCAGCGGCAGGTCGTGGCCGCGCAGAAAGGCGCCGGTGGTCAGCACCAGCCCAGTCACGCCGCCCAGCAGGGTCACGGCCAGCGCCGCCCAGGTCACGCCGTGCCGCGACAGCTGAACGCCCCAGCCCGCACCCGCCACCAGCAGACACAGCAGGCCCAGCCCCCCGGCAGATCGTCCATTCGGCTGAGCATAGCCGCTGGAGCCGACGGGTCAGTGGCTACGGGGGGCAGGGCTCCAGGCAAACCGCAACGATGGCCGGCCATTGGCGCCCAATTTCCCAGCCTGCACCTTTTGGTGGACGCAGCGGCACTTAAGTTGCCAGACACAGCCTGTACCACAGTGGCGTCTTCCTATAAGCAGGAAGTGCAATAAAGTCAAGGGCAAATTCAGGCGTCGTGTTTTAAGAAGCGGGTGGGTTGCCCACGAAAATGCCAGGGGCTTTACAAAGCTCGGCCGCGTCATTCATACTCCTGAACTGGAGGCACCAACATGGCTTATAAAAAACTCAGTGAGCAGGTCCACGAACTCAGTAATCCCCAACGCAGTGATACTTTCGTCAAGATGTTCCGCGACGCGGTACGTGATGGTAAATTCGAGGCCGCATACATGCCCGAACGCTTCACCATGCCCAAACAATTCACCCGTCGGGGCAGCGAGGGCACGTATCAGCGCGATACCAAGGAAATGCTCTTTGAAGTGACGCCCAAATTTGAGAAATGGTTCGACGAGGTCAACCGCGAACTGGCCGCCGCGCGCAAGGGCGGCACCATCAAGCCTTCGGTCGAGGCCATTGAGGCTGGACTGGTGGATTTCAAGAAAATGGCCGCCGAAACACGCAAGAAGATGCAGGCCAGCTATGAAAAGGGCCAGGCCCTGGGTCAGACCCGCTCCAAGACCAAGCGAAAGTAAACATCGGCAGTCTGTTTCTGCGGCATTGATCTGCCAGAGCCGTTAATTCAGACCTGTTCCACAGGAGCGCAGCGGAAGAATAGACTTCCCGTTGCGCTCCTGGCGTTTTCTGCCTGTTTCAGCGTCAGATTGCTCCATCACCATCTCGCACGCCCTATCTCGGATAAAGATCCGCAAAATAACGTGAAGCGGTGTTAGCCCCGCGCCGAAGTTGCCCCAACGGAATCACCACGCTTTCGGCGCAGGCCGACACGACGTGGGGCAGCGAGGTGGGTGTCAGGCTCAGCCCACCGCTGCCCAGGGAGACGGCGAAGCGGTCCTGCATCTCACGCAACACGTCGTCGCACTCGGACGCCGGATCAGAGGTGGCCGCACCCAGGTACAGCGCCTTGAGCCGGGCCGCCGTCAGGCTGGGCCACAGGGCCGACAGCGGCACCGGCCGCCCGCTGGCCCGGTCCAGAATCAGCCCCGTGGTGGCGGTGTCGGGATGCGCGCCGCCGCAGTAGGAATTGATGTCCTCCCGCAGGCTGAGCAGCCGGGGCGTCAGCAGGGTCACGTCTGTGCTCAGGCCGTAGCCCTCGCCGCCGCTGTTTTCCGGCAGATCCATGGCGCACGCCAACGCATTGACGGCGTGCGACAGCAGCCGGTCCTGCAGGGCCGCCTGAAGTGCAGGGGTGGCCTGCGGCAGGCGCGGGTAGTCCAGGCCCGACAGCGGCTCACGCAGGCGCTGACCGTCGGCAGACACCACCCAGGCATGGTTGAGCCGGACAAACGCCAGCGGATCACGGCCGCGCAGCCGGAGCAGGCCCGGCGAGGACGGCAGTTTCAGCGGCAACCGCGCCACGTTCAGCGGCTCCAGGCTGACCTTCAGCGTTGTGGACGTGCCCGGCGCTTTCCAGCTGCCGCGCAGCGCGCCCTCTGCCCGCACCAGGGTAAAACAGCCGGTCACCACCGGGGCCGCGCCCAGCGACTTACGAACCTCTTCCTGCAGGATCAGGGTCTCGCCGGAATGGAAGGGGGTCAGGCGCAGCTCGTTGGCCTGGCCCGCGTAGAAGTAACGGTTGCCCTCTGCCTGCCTGGGGTTCAGCCCCAGCGTGATTTCTTTGGCGCCCAGCACACCCGCATACACGCCGGAACGTACCCACGCTGGCGGGTTGGAAAGGCCGCCACACTTCTGCAGGTCCTGTGCCCCCGCCGAAGCCGACAGGAGGAGGACAGCGGGAAACAGCCATCGGTGCATGGCGACAGCGTAAACCACGAAGACGCGTCAGCGGAAGAGACCTGTGGGGCATGTTGTCGCCGTCCTCAAGCCAGGCTGGCATGGGATGGGAGCAGTCGATACCACCCCCGGACTGGGTGAGCCTAGGACGTCTTCAGCGCGTACCCAATGCCGCGCACCGTGCGAATGATGCCGTAGCCGTCCAGATCACGCAGCTTGGCACGCATGTTGGCCATGTGCACGTCCACCACATTGCTGTTGCTGGGCAACTCGCCGTTCCAGACCTCGCGCTCGATCTCCTGGCGGGAATACACCCGCCCCGGCTGCCGGGCCAGGAAGGTCAGCAGATCGAACTCCTTGGGCGACAGGCGCACCTCGTGGCCGTTGTAATGACACAGCCGCTTCTGCGGATGGATCTCCAGCGCCCCGATCGAGATGACTTCCCCGTGCTGCTGATGGCGCAGCTGGACCTTGACGCGCGCCACGAGTTCCTCGGGATGGAAGGGCTTGGTCATGTAGTCGTCCGCCCCCGCTTCCAGCAGGTTGACCTTGCGGTCGACCGCATCCATCGCCGTCAGAATGATGATCGGCACGCTGCTGGTCTTGCGCAGCCGGCGCGCAATCTCCGCGCCGTCGAAATCAGGCAGGCCCAGGTCCAGAATCACCAGATCGGGGCTGCTCTCGCGGGCGCTGGTCAGGCCGCTGACGCCGTCCGGCGCGCTCAGCACCCGGTAACCCGCCTGCTCCAGTTCATACTCCACGACGCGGGTGATATCGGGGTTGTCTTCGATCAGTAAAATGCGTTGTTCCATAATCACCCTCTTGTGAGGCACCTGTAGAAGGCCACGAAAAAAGCGCTGTGTCAGCGAGAGGGGAAGGCGGCCCCGCCCGTGAGACTCCGCGCCGGCTGCTGAGAGGTCTCCTCTGCTTTGGGACATGGTAGGCGGCGGCCCGCCTATGGGCGCGCAAAAACGGTTTACGCGTTCTTAACGGCGCCTTGCATTTTCTTCAGGAACGGGCTGAGCCTTTAGGAAGCTTCATCTGCCTCCGGAACATGCACCGAATCCACCTGCACGCCGTGACGCAGCAGCAGCGTTTTCAGGCGCTGCATGGCCGCCACCGCCCGCGTGCGGTCCTGCCGCCGGAAGGCCACGGTCAGCCGGGCGCTGAGGCCAGGGCGCGGCTCCTGCGCCTGGATCTGCAGCGGCCGGCCAAAAGCAGCGTCATGCATCACGTCCCGCAGAATGCGCGCGAAGGTCAGCTCGTCCACGCCGTCCAGGGTGAAGGCGATGCCCTGCACGTCGCCGGGTGAGGGTGAATAGGTCATGCCCGCCAGCGTAACGCGGTGGCCCCGGAAGGCTGCTTTAGACTGCCCCCATGACCGGCGACGCAGCACAGGACGATTTTTTTGGGGACGACATGGAAGCGGATGGGCTGGGCGAGGGCGTCTACATCGAGCGCCTGAACGGGGCCGACCTGTATTTCGAGGTCTCGGGCAATCTGGACTCCGGCGAGACGCCGCTGGTCTTCCTGCACGGCGGCCCCGGCTACAACAGCTATTCCTTCCGGGAGCTGTTCGGAGAATCGCTGGAGCGCCCTATTGTCTATCTGGACGGGCGCGGCAGTGGCCGCAGCGGCCCGCTGGAAGACACCGAGCAGGGCCACGACACCCTGGATCTGGACACGCTGGTGGCCGACCTGGAGGCCGTGCGCGACCATCTGGAACTGGACAAGATCGTGCCGCTGGGCCACGGCTTCGGCGCGCTGATCGCCCTGGAGTACGCCCGCCGCCACCCGGCGCAGACCGAGCGGGTGATCGTCGTCGGCCCCTGGATTCATTTTCCGGCGCTGGCCCTGACCCTGCTCAGTGAGGCCAGCGCCCTGCGCGGCGTGGCACTCGACGATCCCGCCGTCGCCATTCGCGCCAGCACCCCTGAAGGCCAGCACCCGCAGGTGGGGGGCGCGCGGGTGGAGGCCGCCTTCACGCTGCTCAACGCCCGCGATCTGCTGAACGCCCTGGAATTCGTGGACGCGCCCAGCCGCATGAGGCTGGAATTCGTGGACGTGGAAAGTCAGCTGGTGGGCGGCGGCGAGGTGCAGGAGGCGCTGGTCCACCAGGGCATGTGGGAATTTGAATACCTGCCCTTCCTGGCCGAAATCCGCCGCCCGGTGTACGTGATCGTGGGCGTGCAGGACCGCACCAGCTACCCCGAACAGGTGCAGTACCTGGCCGATCTGGCCGACGCCGACGTGACCGTGCTGGACACCGGCCACTACCCGTGGCTGGACGACGAGGACGCCTTTGCCGAGGCACTGGAGGACGCGCTGAGGCGCTGACCCTGCGGCCGGCGCAGCGCCAGCGGCCACAGCGGCATCAGCGCCAGCAGCAACAGCGCCAGACCCAGCATCAGCCCCGGGGTGGGCAGCGGCAGGGCGGCCAGGCCCGCGCCCAGGCTCAGGGCCACGGCGTTGACGCCCATCAGCGCGCCGATCACGCGGCCGCGCACCTCCAGACCTGTCAGTTGCTGGGAACGTGTGGTGGCGGCCACTTCCAGCAGGCCCAGGCCGAGGCCGAACACGGCGGCCCCGGCCCACCACGCGGGAATGGGAACGAAGATGAAGCCCAGCGCTCCGGCCAGCAGCACCCAGCGCCCCGCGCCGATCAGGGCGTCGAGTGACCAGCGGGCCGTCAGCGGCGTGACCAGCACGATGCCCAGCAGCACCCCACCGGAGATCAGCATCTCGAAGACGGCGTAGTCGGCGGCCCCGCGCCCGTGCAGCGCCATCTGCAGCGGGGCGCGGGTGTTCATGACGTTCATGGCGAGGTTCAGCGCGAAGCTCATGCCCAGCAGGGCCAGCAGCAGCGGCGACGAGCGGATGACGCCCAGACCCTCACGCAGATCGGCGAGGGGCCGGGGCCGACTGCCCTCCTGCGCGGCGGGCAGGTGGGGCAGGGCCAGCGCCGCCGCACACAGAGCCAGCACCAGCGGCACGCTTACCAGCAACGCGCCCGCTGCCCCGGCGGCGTGAATCAGCCCGCCGCCCAGCCCGTAGCCCAGCAGCGGCGCGCCCATCAGGGCGCCGCTGCTCAGGCTGTTGGCGCGGGCCAGGGCTTCCGGCGCGACGACACGCGGCACCAGCGCGCTGCCCGCCGTGTAGGCCAGCGTGGACAGCAGACCGTTCACGAAGGCCAGGGCCAGCAGCGCCGCCAGCGGCAACGTGCCGAACTGCCCCCACAGCCCCACCGCCAGCACCGCCAGCCCGCGAATCCCGGCGCTGAGGGCCAGCAGGCCGCGCGGGGCCAGCCGGTCTGCCAGCCCACCCAGCACTGGCCCCAGGAACCGGGGCAGGCTGCCGGCCAGCACCACTAGCCCCACCGCCCCCGCACCCTTCAGGCCGCCGCCCGCCGCCAGGGCCAGGTACGGCAGGGCGACGTAGACGATGGCGTCGCCCAGCGCGGTTAGGGACACGCCGGCCCAGTACAGCCAGAATGCGCGGGGCAGGGTGGGGGCCGCAGAGAGGGTGGTCATGACGCCAGCTTCCGGGGTACGCTACCGAAAATGCCGCACACCGTTTTGGGTTCGTACAGGGGCGAGTGGTTCACGGCCAGCACGCCCGAACAGGCCCGGCTGCTCAGCGATCCGGTGGCGCTCCGGCATCTGGAACCATTCATGGGACGCACGCTGGGGGCCGCCGCCGCTGCCGGGGAGGCCGGGGTCAGCGTGGAGCGCATGCTGTACCGCGTGCGGCAGTTCCTGAAGGCCGGCCTGCTGCAGGAGGTGGGGCAGGAACGGCGGGCGGGCCGTCCGGTTCGGCTGTACCGCGCGCCGGGTGGGCTGCAGGTGCCGTTCACCCTGACTCCGTTTGCCGATCTGGAGGCGCAGGTCATCCGGCACAGCGCTCCCTATGACCGGCTGCGGGCACGGGCCTCGGGCCGCCGCTTGCAGCGCCTTGACCACCACGCCCGGCTGATCTACCGCGACGGGCAGGGCAAGGTGCATTCCGAGACCGAAGTGCCGGGGGCAGAGGTGCTGGCTGCCTTTCCGAGCCGCGATTTCATGGGCGTGATGTGGCTGGACGACGCCACTGCCCGCCGCATGTCAGGCCTGCTGGACGAGTGGCGCGAACTGCTGGGGCAGCACAGTGCTGGGAGTGAACACAGTGCCGGGAATAAACACAGTGGCCGAATCAAGGGCACCCAGCCCTACCTCGTGCAGATGGTGCTGCTGGCCCTCGATCCCCACGAGCCGGACGAGCTGACCGGGCCGCCGGGCTAAGCTGCCGGGCGTGTCCATCCTCGAACTGCGCAAAGTGTGGGGCAACCGCCCGCTTGTGGCCGCGGCCATCGGCGTGCTGCTGCAGGACGAAACGGGCCGCGTGCTGCTGCAACGCCGGGGCGACGACGGCCTGTGGGGGGAACCCGGCGGCGCGCTGGAACCCGGCGAGGATTTCCTGACCGGCGCGCGGCGCGAGTTGCTGGAGGAAACAGGGCTGGTCTGTCCCGACTTGGCGCTGCTCCCCCTGCCCGACGGCCTGCAAAGCGGCCCCGAACTGTTTCACCTCTACCCCAACGGCCACGAAATCTACATCGTGGGGATGCGGGCAAGCGGCACACTGCCGGCCTCCGCGCTGGAACATGCCCAGCCCGACGACAGCGGCGAGACGCTGGAACTGCGCTGGTTCGCGCTGGATGAGCTGCCCCCATTGAGCAACAACGCCAACCGCCAGAGCCTGAACGTGCTGCGCTCGCGCGCGGGCCTGCCGCCGTTGCCGCTGGAACCCGTGCCGCCCGCCCCGCCTGTCGGCAATTACCTGATGGACTTGCGGAAACTGGTGGGGCCGCGCCCCCTCTTTGCCCCCGGCGCGAACGTGCTGGTCACGGACGAGCAGAACAGGTTGCTGCTCCTGCGGCATGGTGGAACGGGAAAATGGACGGTGCCGGGGGGCAGCCTGGAACCCGGCGAGAGCTTTGAGGACTGCGCCCGGCGAGAACTGTTCGAGGAAACGGGGCTGCGGGCTGAAACGCTGGAGCCGCTCCAGATGTTCGCCGGGCCGCGCTACCGCTTCACCTACCCGCACGGGGACGTGGTGGACAACGTTTCCGTGTTGTACCGGGCGCAAGGTATATCGGGCGAACTGACCCCCCAGGACGGCGAGGTGCTGGAAGTCGGCTGGTTCGGCGCGGACGAATTGCCAGACGATGAGGAATTGAGCGGCAGGCTGATTCAGGACAATTTGAGGGTATGGAAAGGGGGCCAGAGCCCCTAGCCCTGACCCCCTGTTCAAGCTTTCCTACTTCTCCCGGATGCCCCAGCCCTGCGCCCGCACCGCGCCCATCAGCGTGTCCATCACCGGATCGACTTCCGCGTCGGTCAGGGTCTTTGCGCCCCGGAAGACCAGCCGCACGGCCACGCTGCGGTGGCCCTCCCCAACTTGATCCCCGGTGTACACGTCGAACGGCTCGACGCTTTCCAGCGTTTCGCCTGCCTCGGCCCGGAGCAGCGCGGCAATCTCGCCGTAGCCCACGGTCTGCGGCGCAATCACGGCCAGATCACGCCACGCGGCGGGGGCGCGGCTGAGATCGCGGAAGCCCCACGCCCTTCCAGGCAGCGGCAGCGCGACTTCCAGGATGAAGGTCTCTCCTTTCAGGCCGAATTCCTGCGCGATTTCGGGATGCAGCGCGCCGATCCAGCCGATGGCCTGCCCGTTCCAGACCACCTCTCCGGCGATACCGGGATGCAGGGCGCTGGGCACGTCATCCCCGCGCAACTGGCGAATCTCCAGCGCCGCGCCCTGACTGACCGCCAGCGCCTCCAGCAGGCCCCGGAAGGCGCGGTAGCCGCCCGCCACGCCGCCCTGGTAGGTGTCGGGCGCCAGCGGCCCGCGCATCAGCAGGCCCAGCCGCTCGGCCTCGCCGGATGCGGGGAAGATGCGGCCCTGTTCGGCCAGCAGCACGCGTTCGCCTTTGGGATGCGCCAGCGCAGCCCGCAGCAGGCTGGGGTACAGCGCCGTTCTCATACCCGTGCGGTCTGTGGTCATAGGGTTACGAAGACGCACGCCGGGAGCCTCGGCCCGCGCTTTCTGCGCCTCGTCGTCGCTGGAGAAAGTGTAGGTCACCACCTCCTGAAAGCCCAGTCCGGCCAGCGTGCGGCGCAGGTTCTGGCGCTCGTCGTTGGCGGCGGACGCGCCGATGTTGCTGGCGTGGATTCGCAGCGTGGGCAGCGTTTCGGGCAGTTCGGCGTAGCCGTGCAGACGGGCGACTTCCTCGGCCACGTCCTGCCAGATGGTCATGTCGATGCGCCAGGACGGCGGCGTGACCAGCAGCGTGTCGCCCTCGCCCGCCACCTCACAGCCCAGGCGGGTCAGGATGGCGCGCATCTCATCCGTGTCGATCTCCATGCCCAGCAGGGCGCGAATGGCGTCGGCGGAGGCGGTGATCTGATCGGGGATTTCCGGTTCGCCCACCACCGTCGCGCCCGGCTCCACCGTTCCGCCGCCGCACTCGGCCAACAGTCCGGCCACCCGGTTCGCCGCTGCGGGCGAGAGCAATGGATCGACGCCACGCTCGTAGCGGTACACAGCGTCGGTCTTGAGGCCCAGCCGCGTGCTGGTGCGCCGCAGCAACACCGGATCGAAGTGCGCGGACTCGATCACCACGTCCGTCGTGTCGGCGCGAATATGGCCGTGATCGCCGCCCATGATCCCGGCGATGCCCAGCACGCCCGCGCCCGGCTGGGGCTGCCCGGCGTTGGCAAAAGCCTCGGCCACAGTGGACACGCCGCGCTCGCGTCCGTCCAGAATCAGCAGATCCTCGGGGCCAACCGTGTGGGTGCCGCCCATCAGGTCACGCACCTCCTCGCCCTGGCGCAGCCCGAAGGCCACCAGAATCTGGTCTTCCGTCACGTCGCGGCGGTCATACAGCGCGGTGGGCTGGCCCAGTTCCAGCATCACGTAGTTGCTGGTGTCCACGATCAGGTCAATGGGGCGCATGCCGCACAGGCTCAGGCGGCGCTGCATCCACAGCGGCGAGGGGCCGTTTCTTACGCCGCCCACCGTCCGCGCCGCGAAATGATCGCAGCCGAAGCGCAGCTTTTTGGATGGATCGCGTTCGATGGTCAGGCCCCTGGGTGGCAGGCTGACCCGGATTTCGCCGTCACCCTGGGCGGCGGGGCCAACGGGGGGCTGCTTCAGCTCCAGCTTGAGGAAGGCGGCCAGGTCACGGGCCACGCCCAGCGCACTCAGGGCGTCGGCGCGGTTGGGCGTGACCTCGATATCCAGGACGTGATCGGTGGGCCAGAGCGTGTGCATGGGCGTGCCGGGTGTCGCCGTCCCCGCCGGGAAGGTCAGAATTCCGGCGCTGCTCTCGCCGATGCCCAGTTCCTTGGCGCTGGCGGCCATGCCCCAGGATTCGACGCCCTGCAACATGCGGACGCCATATTCGGTGTCACCCAGCGCCGTGCCAGGGGTGACCAGCGCCACCATCGTTCCAGCCGGCAGGCTCGCCGCACCCGGCGCGCCCGTGGCGATCACGCGCTCGCCGTGCGGCCCGGTGTCCAGCGTCAGTTTCGCCAGTTGCGTGCCCTCCATCGCCTCGGCCCGCGTGATGACCGACATCAGCACGCCTTCAGGCGGGGTGGGCGTGTCCTCGATGCCTTCCAGCGGAAGGCCCAGGTTGGCGAAGATGGGTTCCAGCTCGGTGACCGGGGGAAGATTGGGAACGAGTTCTTGAAGCCAGGAATAGGGCAATTTCATGGTGGAACCTCTTAAGGTGATGAATCGGAGAAAAGCAGTCTCAGCCAGCGATTTGTGCGAGTGCCCGAACCACCTCGCGCGCCTGCTCCGGCACCAGATTCACGGCGTCCAGCTCGGACACATTCACCCACTGGGGCATGTACGAGTTCTCGGCGCTGTTACGGATGCCCTCAGGGCCATCGCCCAGGCGCATCTCGCCGGAGACGTGGGACACGCGGAAATAGTGTTCGTGGTTGTCCAGATTGTCCAGCGTGAGGACTTCCTCGCCCACCGCCACCACCAGATTGACCTCTTCCAGCAGCTCGCGGGCGCAGGCTTCGGCAGGAGTTTCGCCGGATTCAATGCCGCCGCCAGGCAGGGTGGCGTAGGCGCGGCCCGCCTTGTTCCGCAGCATAAGGAGGACTTGAGCTTGATCGTTGAGGAGGATACCGACGGCGCGGGGTCTCATGGCTTCTCCTGGCCCAGATACAGGCTGAGCGCGTTGATGTGCAACGGGTAGAACTCTTCGGGACGGGTTTGCAGGCGGGTTCGGCACTCATCCAGCGACAGCCAGCGCAGATTTCTCGTTTCGTCCGTCTGCGCGAGCAGCTCGCCCTCGGCCTCGCAGAGAAAGCTGTGGAGGATGATCGAATAGCCGCCCGACAGGTTCTGGGTGGTGCAAAACGGCGTGTAGCTCATGACCGCGTAGCCGTTCACGGTGCGGGTCAAGGCGGTTTCCTCGCCCCCGATGCGGGTCAGGCGCAGGCCGGTTTCCTCGGCCACCTCGCGGCGCAGGGCGTCGAACACGTTCTCGTAGGCGCGCACCTTGCCCGCCGCCACTTCCAGCATGCCGTTCTCGATGCCCACGCCCGGCTTGCGGCGCTCCTGAATCAGCAGGCAGCGCACGCCGCCGACTCCACGGGGGATGATTGCGCCGACGCAGGGGATGGCGAAGGTTTCGGGCGAATTCACGAATTCTCCTCAGCCCAGCCCACTCCACCGCAAAGCAGCTCCCGAATGGAGGGCGCGAGATATTTAGCGTAATTCCAGTCTGGAACAGAAGTTTCTACCTTGAAAACGCCGCGCTGCCCGCCATGTTCCGCAACCAGAAAAGCCGTATCTCCATCGTTGGCGAAAAAGAAGGCTCCAGGCCTCTGCTCTTGCAAGTGTGGATACCACTCAAGCCAGCCCAAAATATCGGCGGGGGAAAGAAGAAAAAACTGGAAAGAGGATTGAAAGTCGGAAACAGTGTTGAGCGAGACGATCTCAAGCTGTCGGGCAATATCCAGATAATCCAGCGGCGTGTCTGGGAAAACGGCAAGCAAAGCCTGAATATCCTCCTCTGACGCTGGCTTTCCGTAGTCGCCCATCTCATCCCAGGCGATTCTCAGCGCGGGGTGTATGTTCTTGAGAATCTCACTCTCCATCCCTATCCCAACTCCCCCCGGAACTGCCCCAGCACGCGCGGATCGTTGGCGTAGAAGTAGCGGATGTCCGGGATGCCGTACTTGAGCATGGCGATCCGCTCTGGCCCCAGCCCGAAAGCGAAGCCGGTTTTGCCCTCGTAGACGCGCGGCTTGCCCTCGGCCTCGCGCAAGTCGTCCACGGCCTTGAAGACGTTGGGGTGAACCATGCCGCAGCCGCCCAGCTCCAGCCATTTGCTCTCGCCGCGCGGGTTCTCCCACCACACCGCGAAATCCGCGCCGGGTTCGGTGAAGGGGTAATAGCTGGGCTGGAACCGCACCTTCGCGCTCGGCCCGTACAGCCCGCGTGCCATCTCGGCGATGGTGCCTTTCAAGTCGGCCATGCTGATGCCGTCGCCCACCACCAGACCCTCCAACTGGTGAAACATGGCCTCGTGGGTGGCGTCGGTGGCCTCGTAGCGGTAGACCTTGCCGCGCACCACGATCTTCAGCGGCGGCTCGTGATCCACCATGTAGCGAATCTGCATGGGGCTGGTGTGCGTCCGCAGCAGGCGGCCATCCTCCAGCCAGAAGGTGTCCTGAAGGTCACGCGCGGGGTGATACCACGGCACGTTCAGGGCCTCGAAGTTGTGGTGTTCGTCCTCCACTTCCGGCCCCTCGATCACCGCGTAGCCCAGCCGCTCGTAGATGCGGGTCAAGTCGTCGTACACGCGGTTGATGGGGTGCAGGCCGCCAGCGGGCAGCGGCAAACCGGGGAGGGTCACGTCGATGGCCTCACTGGCGAGGCGGGCATCCAGCGCGGCGCGTTTGAGGGTGGCCTCGCGCGTGGTCAGCGCGGCGTCGATGGCCTGCCGCACGGCGTTGATCTGCGCGCCGCGTGCCTTGCGCTCCTCAGGCGGCAGTTTGCCCAGCGCGCCCAGTTCCTTGGTGACCAGTCCGCTTTTGCCCACGTATTTCGTCTTGACGGCCTGCAAACCGTCCAATGTCTCCGCCTGCGCGATGGCGTCCAGTGCTTCCTGCTGATGGTTCTCTGTCATCTTGTCTCCCCTTTGACATAAAAAAGCCCCGCCAGACCTGAAGTCGGCGGGGTGACGCGCTGGACTCGATTAAGTCAGCGAAACCCCACAGCGGGTAAACGGCGAAGGTAGACCCAACTGATGTGTACCGGCCTGGGGCGTCATGGGAATAAGGGTAGCAGAAGTGGAAGAGGGTGGGTTGGTGTTGGGGCGGGAGGGGTTCAGTGAGCAGCCCCCCTGCCCTCCAAAGACCCCACCCACGCCCAGCCCTCAGACCTTCAGACCCTTAGACGCGGCGAAGCCGCTCCCCTCCGTCTGCCCTGCCAAGACACCTCCCCAATTCCCCATCAGGCGCGGTGTTACCGTAAGAGCATGACCACTGCCGAACGCCCCGCGCCCGTCCGTGACGACGCCATTTTTGACCTGATCGCGCAGGAGGCCGAGCGCCAGCGCACCGGGCTGGAACTGATCGCCTCCGAGAACTTCACCAGCGCCGCCGTGCGCGAGGCGGCAGGCAGCGTGCTGACCAACAAGTACGCCGAGGGTTACCCCGGCAAACGCTGGTACGGCGGCTGCGAAGTGGTGGATCAGGTGGAGCTGCTGGCGATTGAGCGGGCCAAGGAACTGTTCGGCGCCACCTGGGCCAACGTGCAGCCCCACAGCGGCAGCAGCGCCAACATCGCGGTGTACGGCGCGCTGCTGTCGTCCGGCGACACCGTGCTGGGCATGGACTTGTCACACGGCGGCCACCTGACGCACGGCAGCCCGGTGAACTTCAGCGGCAAGAACTACGAGATCGTGAGCTACAAGGTCAGCCCCGAAACCGAACTGATCGACATGGACGAGGTTCGCCGGCTGGCACACGAGCACAAGCCCAAGATGATCATCGCCGGGGCCAGCGCTTACAGCCGCATCATCGACTTCGAGGCGTTCCGCAAAATTGCCGACGAGGTGGGCGCCATCCTGTTCGCCGACATCGCGCACATTGCCGGACTGGTGGCCGCGGGGGTGCATCCCAGCCCGCTGCCGCACGCGCACATCGTCGCCAGCACCACGCACAAGACCCTGCGCGGCCCCCGCAGCGGCCTGCTCCTGAGCAGTGACCCGGACATCGCGGCCAAGATGGATCGCTCGGTGTTCCCCGGCCATCAGGGCGGGCCGCTGGAACACATCATCGCGGCCAAGGCGATTGCCTTCGGTGAGGCGCTGCAACCCGACTTCAAGGCCTACGCCCAGCAGATCGTGAAGAACGCGCAGGCGCTGGCCGCCGCTTTTCAGGACAAGGGCTACCGCGTGGTCTCGGGCGGCACCGACAACCACCTGTTCCTGCTGGATCTGCGCCCGCAGGGGCTGAACGGCACCAAGGCCACGCGGGCGCTGGACGCCAACCACATCACCATCTCCAAGTCCACGCTGCCCTACGACACCGAGAAGATCCTGCACGGCGGCGGCATCCGCATCGGCACGCCCGCCGTGACCACGCGCGGCATGGTGGAGGCCGACATGCCCAAAATCGCCGACCTGATCGACCGGGCGCTGAAAGGCGAGGATGTGAAGGCCGAGGTGCACGCCTTCGCGGGCGGCTTCCCGCTGCCCTGAGTTTGCCCCGCCTGCCCCGTCGCGCCCCTCCCCCTCCCTCGTCCCGGAGGGGGCTTTTGTTCGTGCCTGGAGAGAGCAGCTTCGCCTGCCGCTCCGGTTCGCGTCCTGTGAGACGTCTGTCAGCCACCACCCGTTAATCTGCGGCAATGAGTGTGTCTTCCACCCCTACGGCAGCGGCATCTCCTGGCTCTCCCGAGGCCGGAGTGCTGGAATTGACCCTGCAGCTCACGCGCCTGGGCCTGAACGCGCCGGATCTGGGCAGCGCCATGATTCCGGTGCTGGACGCGCTGGTGGCCCAGACCTCGGCGGAGGGGGCGGGGTATTTCCAGCTGGCGGACCAGACGCTGGCCTACCACGCCCGCGCTGCCAGCGGCGTGATGCCGGAGGGGCCAGCGATGGACGCCCTGCTGGCGCACGGGTTGCCGCGCGAATTGCCGCTGATCTCGGCCCTGGAAGCCTCGCCCGACATCCTGTATTTCCAGGACACGGACGGCGAGCCTGCCGCCAGCGGATTTCCGGAACTGGGCGTCTGCGCGCTGATCGCCGCGCCGATTCACGACCGCGCCAGGCGGCTGGTGGGCGCCCTGCTGGCCCACGTCTTTCAGCCCCACGACTGGTCCCCGCCCGAACGGCACCTGATCGACAGCGTGACTGGCCTGCTGACCCTGCTGGCCGCCCGCCTGGACGCCGAGGAGCGCGAACACGCCGCCCACGAGGGCGCCTTGCGGGCCATGGGCCTGTCGCTGGAAGCCCGCGACGCCGAGACTCAGGGGCACACCGACCGGGTCACGGCGCTGGCGCTGCGGCTGGGCCAGCGTTTCGCCCTGGAGGAGGGGGACCTGCGGGCGCTGCGCTGGGGCGCGTACCTGCACGACATCGGCAAGGTGGCGGTGCCCGACTCGATCCTGCTGCACGACGGCCCGCTGACACCCGAGATGCGCGCCCGGATGGAACTGCACGTCGCCGACGGCGTGGCTCTGGCGCAGCAACTCCCCTTCCTGCCGCCCGCCACGCTGGACGTGATCGCCGGACACCACGAGCGCTGGGACGGCGCAGGTTACCCGCAGCGGCTGGTCGGCGAGCAGATTCCCCTGCTGGCCCGCATCTTTGCCGTCTGCGACGTCTACGACGCCCTGACCAACGTCCGGCCTTACAAGCGAGCCTGGACGGTCAGCGAGACCCTGGCGCACATTCAGGCCTCCAGCGGCACGCATTTTGATCCGCAGGTGGTGGACGCGCTGCTGAACGTGCTGGCCGACGCGACTGGACTCTCGGAATCCGCCTGAGCAAAGCAGAACTCAGCTCAGGGCCAGCACCTCCCGCAGGTCTGCCAGAGTAGCGTCCGGTCTCTCCCCTGCCAGCACGTGTCCGGTGGGCAGGAAGGCGGCCCGCAACCCCACCGCCTGCGGCCCCATGATGTCGTTGCGCGGCGAGTCGCCCACGAACCAGGTGCTGGAGGCGTCCGCGCCCAGCCGCGTCAGCGCCAGCCGGTAGATGGCCGGATCGGGCTTGCTCAGGCCCACGGCCTGGCTGATCACCACGTCGTCCACCAGTTCGGTCAGGCCGCAACCGTTCAGACAGGCAGTTTGAACTTCCGACCAGCCGTTGGTCACGACGCCAAGTCGCACGCCCCGCGCCCGCAAGGCCCGCAGGACAGAGTGGGCGTGAGGCATGGGCACCGGGGCAGCCATAAAGTGCGCTGAGAAATCGTCGAGGAGCGCCTGGGCTGGATGCGCCAGCCCGAATTCCCGCACCAGCAGCGGCATCACCTCGGCCTTGGGCCGGTAGCCGAAGTCGTCGAGTACCAGAAAGCGGGCGGCGTAGGCGGCGGGCAGGTCAAACCGCTGGACATGACCCTCCAGCCACCGCCGGGCCGTGGCGTTCCGGTCATGCAGCGTGCCGTCCAGATCGAACAGAACAGCCTTCAGGCGACGCCTACTTCGGGGTCCTCATCCGGCGATTTGTGGAAGGCCGCGCCCCGCGCCCGCACGTCCTCGTGAATCAGGGTGGTGTTCAGGCTGACGGCGGCTGTCATGCCGCTGGCGGCGGCGTTGGCGACGTACTGCGGCGCGCCGGCCATGTCTCCGGCGGCCCAGATGCCGCGCACGCTGGTCATGCCATTCTCGTTGACCACCACGCGGCTCTTGGCGTCCAGTTCGCAGCCCAGCGCGGCAGGCAGCGTGCTGTTCTGGACCTGGGTGGGATTCAGGAACAGGCCCTCCAGTTCCAGCCGTTGCCCGTCCTGAAAATGCACGGTCACCGTCTCCTTGCCGCTGACCCGCATAATGGGCCGGCGGTACAGCGGGACGCCGACACAGCGCAGATCCTCGCGCTGCTCGTCAGTCAACTCGTCGGGGCCGTCGGTAAGCAGACACACGTCCTCAGTCCAGGCGCGCACGTTCAGGGCCAGGTGGTGGCCCTCCTGATGACTGCCCAGCACACCCAGCCGGGCGTCGCGGTTGGGCCAGCCGTCGCAGTACGGGCAGTGATGGACGGTCAGGCCCCAGCGCTCGCGCAGACCGGGAATGTGCGGCAATCTGTCACGCACGCCGCTGGCGAACAGCAGTCGCCGCGCTCTGGCCCAGCCGCCGTCATGGCGAATGGCGAAGCCGTCCTCCAAAACGCGCGCCTCGCGGGCCGGCGTGTGCCGCACCGTGATGTCGTAGGGCCGCAGATCGCGCAGTCCCAGGGTTTTGAGGTCCGTGGGCGCGCAGCCGTCGCGCGTGAAGACGTTGTGCGCCGCCGTGGCACGGGCGTTGCGCGGGGGGCCGCCGTCCAGCAGCAGCACCCGCCGCTCCGCGCCGCCCAGCGTCAGGGCCGCCGTCAGCCCGGCGGGGCCGGCGCCGACGATCACCACGTCGTAGTCCTGCGTCATGGCTGGGGACCGGGGCGCACCGTCAGGTCCGTCAGGGCGGTATCACGCGGCGCGTTCAGGACGAAGGCGATGGTCTGGGCCAGCGTCTGCGGATCGATAAAGGCCTGCGGCGTGTACTCGGCGCCCTCCTGGCCTCGTACCTTGCGCTGCATTTCCGTGGCGGTACGGCCCGGATACACCGAGGTCACCCGCACGCCGTTCGAAGCTTCCTCGCCGCGCAGCGCGTCGGCCAGCGCTTTCAGGGCGAACTTGCTGGCCGCGTAGCTGCCCCAGCCCGCATTCGCGCTGAGGCCCGCGCCGCTGTTGACGAAGACGAAGGTGCCGCGCTCCTGCCTCACCAGAGGCAGCAACAGCCGCGTCAGTTCGGCGGGCGCCACCGTGTTGACCGCCAGCATGTGCGTCCAGACCGCGTGGTCCTGTTCGGCCACCGCGCCCAGCTCCAAGACTCCGGCGTTGTGAACCACGTTGGTCACGCGGCCCAGCCCGGCCAGCGCGTCCGCGAAGGTCTCCGGGCGCGTCAGATCGAGAACCAGCGGGTGGCCCCCGGTGGCGGCACACACGGCGGCCAGCCGCTCGCCGCCGCGTCCGGCCAGAATCAGTTCGTGGGTGCCCGCCAGCGCGTGGGCCAGGGCGCTGCCGATGCCGCCGGACGCGCCGGTAATTAAAGTGACGGCTCTATTCGTGTCGCTCAAACTCATGACCGCGAGGCTAGCGTGCCAGGGTGCCGTGGAAATATCGCTCCTGAAACCGAGTGGCGTTGGCGATCTCTTCATCCGTCCAGTGTGTGCCGTCCCGCGCCACCACCAGCTTGTCCTCCCCGTCGTCGTGACGAACAATCACGGCGATGACCGTGCCCCAGACCCCCTCTACGGATTCGGGCCAGCCCAGCAGATAGGCGTCGATGGGGTGGCCGTCGCCGCTGACCGTGCCGGGCAACTCGCCGGAATTCACACCATAGACGATGTCCTGGTGGCGCGGGTGGGCGCTGCCCAGAGGGCGATCCACGACGACATTCACCCGCTGTCCCAGGAAGGGCCGGAGATCGGGTTTCACCCGGATAGCATAGAAAACCGCCGGGCCACATGGCTCCGACGGGGGGCAGAATCGTCCTTTACTTGACGGTGATTCGCATCGGGGCGGCGGGCACCTTAACCAGCAGATCGCCCGCAAAGCCGGTCAGCCAGCTTTCCACCATGTACTCGCCGGGGGCCAGTTCCAGCTCGCGGGTGAAGGTCACGTTGCCCTTGGCCGGGGCGGTTTTGGTCTCCAGATCCTGCGCGCATACGCGGGGAGACGCGCCGGGAACGGGGTACACCACGGCGCGGGTGCCCACCTCCAGCACGCGCACCTGCGGGGCGGTGGTGCAGTTCTGATCGTTGTCGCGGCGCACGCTGAAGGTGATCGGCGCATTCCGGCTGCTGCGGACGGTGAAGGTCAGGCCCACCTTGCCGGTCACGGTGCGCGGCACGAACAAGTTGGCCTGCACGTCCGGCAGGGCCACGGCGGCTGGGGCGGGCACCGACGGCGCGGTGGGCAGGGCTGGCGCAGGCGCCGCTGGAGGCGTGCTGGGCAGAGGCGTGGTGACCGGGGGAATCTCCGGCAGGGTGGAGGGAGTCGGCTCCGTGCCCTGCGCGGCGGCCAGGAGGGGCAGGGTCAGCAGGGCGGTCAGCAGCAGGGTGCGGGGCTTCATGCGCCCCAGCTTAGCGGGCCGGGTTGATGAGAGTCTGAAGAAAGGGTGGAGCGCTCTCCCTCTGCCCGTTCCGCACCCTCATCCGCGCCTACCGCTCCACCTGTGCCGCGTAGAACTCGGCAATCCCAGTGGCAATGGCCCCGGCGAAACGCTCGCGGCCCTCTGGACTGCTCAGGGTTCGCAGGTTGCCCGCGTCGGTCAGGTAGGCGGTTTCCACCAGCAGGCTGATCTGCGTGGTGGGGCGGGTCAGGGCCAGATCCGTGCCGGGTTTCAGGCCCGCGCCGGGGCCAAGTTCCGGCAACCGGGCGCGCAACTGACCCAGGATGCTGCCCGCCAGCGCCGCCGCCTGCGGGTGGGTAAAGTACACTTCCGGGCCGCGCACGCCACGCGGGTCACGCCCATCGGGCAGGGCGTTGGCGTGGATGGACACCAGCAGATCGGACGCGGAAGCCTCGGCCATGAGGCCACGCTCGTACAGGCCCAGCGTCAAGTCGGCGCTGCGGGTCAGGGTGACGGTGGCCCCCAGCCCGCGCAGCAGCTCGGCGGCGCGCAGGGCGATGGGCAGCACCAGTCCCTTTTCCGGCACCCGCAGGCTGCCTGCCCCGCCGTTCTGGCTGCCGCCGTGCCCCGGATCGAGGGTGATGGTGCGCCCCTCCAGCGGACGCGCCGGATCCAGTGTCGGCGGACGGCGAACAGTGACCACCAGATCGGGGCCGTCGTAGTTGGCGGTGAAGCCCCAGGCTTGCGCGGCGTTGAGGTTCAGGGCCACCCGTGTCACGCCCAGGGCCAGCGGGCGGATCTCCACCCCGCCCAGCAGCGGATCACCGCCCTCCGGCCCGGTCAGCGGCTGCGCGAGGGAGCCATAGAGGGTGACGACCAGCCGTTTTCCCCCCTCTTCCTGCTCCAGTCGGAAGGGCAGCCGCGCGCCGCCCAGCGGCAGGCGAAGCCGCAGGCCAGCGGCAGGCACAGGAAGGGCCGCTCCCGGGCCGCGTTTGGGGACAGCCAGCACCGGCGGGGCGGCAACGGGCAGAGGCCCGCCGGGCGGGAGCGTCGGCAGGTCTTGAGGGGACTCGGCAAGGACAGGCCCGGCGGGCAGTTCAGGCATGGACGAATCGTCCAACGTAATGGCCCCGCCTGCCGCCAGCGCCACCGCTCCGGGGGCAAGCTCCAACTGCTCCGCCGTGATCAGGGCACTCTGGCCGGGGGCCAGGCGGGCGCGCACGTCCTCGCCCTGACGGCCCACCAGCGCAAAGGTCATGCCGTCTCGCGGGTACAGCAGGGCCGCGCCGGCCAGATCGGTCACGGTGAAGGTGGACTGGTTCAGACCCAACCCCAGCACGCTGCCGGCGTTCTGCATGCCCAGCCGCACCCCGCCGCCCGTGCTGAGGCGTCCGGGGGCCACCGCCGTCACCGTCTTGCCGTCCTTGCCCGTCAGGGTAAAGGTGAAGATGGCCTGCCTGAACTGCGCCCCGGTGGGCACCACAAAGGTGGCGCGGTACGTCCCGGCTGGTCCCTCGCGCATGGGGGCGGGCGCGGTCTGGCCCAGCCGATAGGCGGCACGGCCCCCCGGCGACCCCTGGAAGCTCAGCTCGATACTGCGTTCGGCGGGCGAGTCCCCGGCGGGATCCCAGAACTCGCGCACCTCCCTGGGCTGGACACTCGCGGCGTCGATGGCGCTGGGCCGCGCCGGAATCGCGCTGGAAACGGTGCGAATGACCTTCAGGGTGGTCACGCCCGACTGCCCCCCCTGACGCGCCACCAGCCGCAGGTCATTGGTGCCGGGCCTCAACGGCCACCACTCCATGAACAGCCCATCCGCGCCGACGTTCACGGGCTGGCCGTCCACCGTCAGGGCCGCGCCGGGCGTGACGCTGCCCTCCAGAATGACGTGGCCGTAGGCGACGCGGTGGCCCGCCTCCGGATAGGCGACAAACACGTTCGGGGCGGCCAGTGTGGCAGACAGCAGCGAGGACACGGCGAGAGCGAGCAGGACGCGGCGGGAACGCATACGCGAAGGTGTAGCACGGGAGCGTGAGGCAAAACTTCAGGCCACAGGGCCGTGCCCGGCGTATCCTGCCGTATCCATGATTGACCCCCTGGTCACCACCTACCGGGCGCGCGAGGCCCAGTACGCCGCCCTGCGTGACGCCGCGCTGGCGCACACCACGCGGTTGATCGGCGAGGCGGGGCTGAAGATTCACAACATCACCGGCCGCCTGAAACGCGCCGACAGCCTGGCCGACAAGCTGCGGCGCAAGCCGGGCCGGTACCGCAGCCTGGAAGACGTGACCGATCTGGTGGCCGTGCGCGTGATCACCTACTTCGAGTCGGACGTGGCCGCCGTGTCCCGGCTGCTCGAAGCCCACCACGAGATCAACTGGGAACATTCGGTGGACAAGAGCATGATGCACGACCCCGACCGCTTCGGGTACATGGGCGTGCATTACGTGGTGAAGGTGCCGCCGGAAGTCGATCAGTTCATCCCCCACGTCACCGAGCCGCCGCAGCACTACGAGGTGCAGATCCGCTCGATCCTGCAGCACGCCTGGGCCGAGATCGAACACGACCTGGGCTACAAGAACCGCGAGGCGGTGCCGCGCGAGGTGCAGCGCCGCTTTTACCGGCTGGCCGGGCTGCTGGAAATGGCCGACGAGGAGTTCATGGCCCTCGACCGGCTGTCGCGCGACTACGCCGCCACCCTGCCCGAACGCGTTCAGTCCGAGCCGGACAGTGTCTTCATCGACGCCCAGAGCATCAAGCACCTGCTGGATGTTTCCCCGGTGCGCGATCTGGACGAGGCGGTGGCCGCCGCGCTGGGCGTGCCGCTGCTGACCCGCTGGCCCGACCCGGAGCGTCCCCAGCGCCTCGCCGCGCTGCTGCACTACGTCGGCGTGCATTCGGTGGGTGGGCTGCTGGGCGAACTGCGGCGCAACACCGGCGGCATCCTGACCTTTGCCACCCGCCTGCTGCCGCGCCTGCCCGAGGCGTGGCTGCCCGCGGGCGGCGCACGCCCCGGTACCGGGCTGGTCAACCACGCCCTGCTGCGCGCCTGCGCCAACCCCAGCCTGGATCCACAGGAGATCATCACTGCGCTGGACATGTCCGGTGTGCTGAGCACCCGCCAGATGGTGGACGTCGTGCTGGACACGTACGCAGAGATTTCAGGCGAAGTCAAGGTGGACGCGCGCCACTCGTAGCGTCGGGGGATTCAGACGGGGTAGTGGCAGCGCGGTTTGGCAGGCTTCAAGCCCCTTGCACTCTTTCAAGCTTTCCTGTATTCTTTTTCTTCGTGCGCTGACCAGGAAGGGCCTGGCAGCCGGAAGGTACCCCCATTTTCAATATCCACGGACATGCTGCTCGTGACGCGCTGATTACAAGACACGCGCTCGTTGGGACAAAGGCATTTGGTGGTCACTGGGGCAATGTGCTTTCCCGAAAGGACTACAAATGAACTTTGACCAACTGATTGCGCCCGAACTCGCGGCGCGTCTCGCCGAACGTGGAATTACCGAAGCCAGCCCGATTCAGGAAGGCAGCCTGCCGCAGACCCTGGAAGGCCGTGACCTGATTGGCCGCGCCCGCACCGGCACCGGCAAGACCTTGGCCTTTGCCCTGCCGATCATCAGCAAGCTGGAAGGCAGCCGCGAGCGTGGCCGTCTGCCCCGCGCCATCGTGATCACCCCCACCCGCGAGCTGGCCAAGCAGGTGGCGGAAGAATTCAGCAAGACCGGTGTTGACCTGACCACCGTGACCGTCTATGGCGGCGCGGCCTACGCCCCCCAGGAAAACGCGCTGCGCCGTGGCGTCGACGTGATTGTCGGCACCCCCGGCCGCCTGATCGACCACCTGGAACGCGGCAACATCGACTTGAGCGGCATTCAGTTCGCCGTGCTGGACGAGGCCGACGAGATGCTGAGCGTGGGCTTTGCCGAGGCGATCGAGACCATCTTGCAGAACGCGCCCGCCGACCGCCAGACCCTGCTGTTCAGCGCGACCATCAGCCCCGAAGTCCGTCGCCTGAGCCAGAAGTACATGACTGATCCCGTGCTGGTGGACATGGTGGGTTCCGGCAAGAACCAGGCCGCGCAGACTGTCGAGCACCTCAAGGTGCGGGTGGGCCGCAGCCGCACCCGCGTGCTGGCCGACCTGCTGACCGTCTACAACCCCGAAAAGGCCATCGTCTTCACCCGCACCAAGCGCGAGGCCGACGAACTGGCCAACGAGTTGATCCACCGTGGCCTGGAAGCCGAGGCGCTGCACGGCGACCTGGCCCAGAGCCAGCGCGAGCGTGCCCTGGGTTCCTTCCGCAGCGGCCGCGCCAGCGTGCTGGTGGCGACCGACGTGGCCGCCCGTGGCCTGGACATCCCCGAGGTTGATCTGGTGGTGCAGTACCACCTGCCCCAGGATCCCGACAGCTACATCCACCGTTCGGGCCGCACCGGCCGCGCGGGCCGCACCGGCACCGCCATCATCATGTACGGCGACCGCGAGAACCGCGAGATGTCCGGCCTGGAGCGCGTGACCGGCGTGCGCTTCATCGAGCGCCCCATCCCCACCCCCGCCGAGGTGGCCGCCGCCAGCGCCCGCGCCGGGGCCGACATGATCCGCAAGGTGGATCCCACCGTAGCCGCCGGGTTCCAGGAACAGGCCGAGATGCTGTTCAGCGAACTGGGCCTGGAAGCGCTGGCCCGCGCCCTCGCCAAGATCAGCGGCGTGACCGAACCCGCCAAGGCCGCCAGCCTGCTGAGCGGTGAGGAAGGTCTGACCACCATCCTGATTCACGGCGAGAGATTGAGCGTGGCCCGCACCGTGGCCCTGCTGGCCCGCAACGGCGACGTGGACACCCGCCGTCTGGGCAAGGTGCGCCAGTGGCGCGGCGGCACCGTGGCCGACATCCCCACCGAATTCCTGGCCAAGCTGATGGCCGCCAACCCGCTGGAAGGCGACATTCAGATCGAAGTGGCTAAGGAACTGCCCGAACTGTTCGAGCAGCCCACCCGCGAGCGCCGGGATGGCGGCTACCAGGGCGGAGGCCGTGGACGCGGCGGGCGCGACGAGGGCGGCTACCGTGGACAGGGCGGCGGCTACGGCGGACGCAGCAACCAGGGTGGCGGTGGCTACCAGGGCCAGGGCGGCGGCAACCGTGGCGGCGGCCAGGGCCGCTGGAGCCGTGACCGCGATGACCGTGGCGGCAACGCTCAACCCCGCCGCGAGGATTTCGCCGACCGCGAGTTCGTAAACAACCGCTGATCCAAGTGGATTGAGAAGTGCCCCTGCCTGATGGTGGGGGCGTTTTTTGATGTCAGGACTAGACTCACGGGTATGACCTCAACCTCCGGCACGGATGATCCCACCCAGCGGGCCGCGTTTCTCAGCGGTCTGACAGACTCGGTACGGCAGGATTCCCGCCTGCGCGCCGCGTGGCTGGAAGGCAGCCTGGGCCGGGGCAATGCAGACCGGTTCTCGGATGTCGACCTCCACGTTCTGCTGCCTGAAGACGAGGTGGCCGCGTTCCGGGCGCAGGCCGCAGCGTGGTTAGGCCAGCTTCGCCCGCTGGTGCTGTTCAACACCCTGTTCGGCGGCCAGATGATCAATGCCATGACCGTCGACAGCTTACGGATTGATCTCTGGGCGCACGGGGGCGAGCAGGTTGAGGTTGACCCAGGGGCCGTTCAGGTTCTGTTTGAACACCCCGGCACGCTGACAGCCAAGCCGCCCACAGCCGCACCGAGCGCAGAGGCGACGGCACAGCGGTTGCTTGGCCTGATCCGTGAATTCTGGCGTTGCATCAGTCTGCTGCCTGCGGTATTGGGACGCCGCGAACGGCTGGTGGCCGTGCAAGGGCTGGCGGTGGAGCTGGGACTGGTGACGGAACTGCTGGTGACTGCTTCAGGTGCCGTTCGTGACCGGGGCGTCAAGCATCTCAATCCCTTCTTGCCCGAGCATCTGCGGGCCGAACTGGAAGCGCTGATCCTGCCGGACAGCCTGACCGAGCAGGCGCTGGCCGACGCCCACTTACGACTGGCAGAGCTGGTTCGGCGGGAAGGCCGCCGCGCCGCAGACGCTTTCTGCTTCGAGTATCCAGAACTTCTGGAAGAAAGGGCGCTCGCCTATGTCCATCAGGAATTGACTGCCTTACAACTCTCAGTCATCCCCTGAGCGGTCTGATGACCAACTCCTCTGTACCGGACATCTTCGAGTTGAGGCTGTGCTGGACGGGAAATCCCTGAACGTGTGACAGGTTGCGAATCGGCAGGATAAACGGCGGTGTTTTGGGTGTGTGACGACTCCAAAACCCGCCGAT